>NZ_JANOJV010000077.1:0-6569 GCF_031418915.1 Chamaesiphon sp. VAR_48_metabat_135_sub
TGATCGATCCTTGTTGCCTAAATGTGGGAATGGTAAAATTGAATCATATTCAATCTGCCCCATCACATCATGAGTACGACCC
Organism: Chamaesiphon sp. VAR_48_metabat_135_sub; assembly: GCF_031418915.1. Classification (NCBI taxonomy): domain Bacteria; kingdom Bacillati; phylum Cyanobacteriota; class Cyanophyceae; order Gomontiellales; family Chamaesiphonaceae; genus Chamaesiphon; species Chamaesiphon sp. VAR_48_metabat_135_sub. The sequence goes on from NZ_JANOJV010000077.1 coordinate 83, forward strand.
CGCAAGGCGGACGCTCCGCGATCGAATCGATAGTCCAAGAACTAGAGAAAATCACCGAACCAATGCAACTGAGCGTCCTAGCGTTTATTCGCTCTCTTGATGGATCGGCTACCCCTGAGAATCATCATCCTTCAGAACTACCTCCAAGAACTTTGGGGCTAAATCGCGGCGCAATGAAAATGAGCGATGATTTCGATGAACCACTACCAGATGAATTCTGGCTCGGCGAAAAATGAGATTCTTTCGATTGTTTGCTAATTGCTCAATCTCAAGTCGAAAAAATGACTTTAGCTACTGTAAATGGTGCTTTCGATCGATATGAGATCGATCGGCTCTAATCTAATAGCTCAAACAGCTTGAGTGGTGTTATGCTGTGAATATATTGAGTAAGGAGAGAAACAATGACTCCTGTTGTACAAGATTTCTTAACTACATTCGATCGACTGACAGACTCAGAGCGACTGGATTTAGCATCAGAGATTTTAAAGCGGACAGCTTATCTAGACTTCCCACCATTATCCGACGAGGATTTGGTGCTAATTTCAGAGGAAATTTTTTTACAGTTAGACGAAGAAGAAGCTGCGTATGAATCCTAATCGGGGTGAAGTTTGGTTGGTCGATTTGGGTTCCGTGGCAAAAGTTAGACCATGTTTAGTTGTGAGTATTCCAGCGTTAGATCGTGACAGGGCATTAACAACACTCATTCCACATACAACAAGTTCACGAGGTTCGAGATTTGAAGTCGATATCGCCGTGAAATTCTTGCGATCTGGTGCCTTTGATGTCCAAAACATTATTACAATCCCTCACGCAAAACTGATCCGTAAATTAGGAAATGTCACTTCAGATCAATTGGGTGAAGTAGAAGAAATAATTCTATTTTGGTTGGGATTTAAAGATTCAGAGTCTGATGAAGAGGATGAGGATTAAGTGCTGGAACTAGAAAAAATGACTTTAGCAACTGTAGATGGTGCTTTCGATCTTGAGATCGATCGGCTTTAGTCTCGATCGATCTGTGGGTAACTTATAAATGACTTTAGCCACTGTGGATGGTGCTTTCGATATGGGATCGATCGGCTTTAGTCTCGATCGATCTGCTGGTAACTTATAAATGACTTTAGCCACTGTGGATTGTGCTTTCGATCTTGAGATCGATTCTCTTTCAGAGACGCTACGCGAACGGGTTTAGTCTCGATCTATGCTGATTCGATCGGTAATTGACAACAAAGTTTTTGAAATGGTATGATAAATCATCATACCATTTGATTTCTGACCATCTATGGCAACTAACAAAGTCGCAATCACGATCGACTCAGACCTATTATCTAAAGTAGATCTATTAGTCTCACAAAGAGTATTTCCCAATCGGAGCAAAGCAATCCAAGAAGCATTAACTGATAAACTCTCCCTATTGCGTCAAACTCGGTTAGCGAGTGAATGTGCAAAACTCGATCCACAAATAGAACAACAATTAGCAGAAGAAGGGATCGAAGGAGATTTAGCTCAATGGCCAACATACTAAGAGGAGAGATCTGGTGGGCAAATCTCAATCCCACACGCGGACGCGAACAATCGGGTACTCGTCCAGTATTGATTATCAGCCAGGACATATTCAATCGGCATTCGGGAACAGTAATTGCTCTGGCTCTGACGAGTCAAGCTCCAAAGGCTGAGTTTCCGCTGACTTTTTTAATTGAATCAGTGGCTTTACCAAAACAGTCTTGGGTAAAAATTAGCCAGATTCGGACGTTATCAATAGATAGATTGGGCGATCGAATCAGCCAAATTTCTCCAGAGGAGCTAGCTGTAATTGTTAGCGGATTAAATGAAATTGTCGGTTAAATAATTGCTGATGACTTTTTGGTGTAAATGGTACGATCCTGTCAGTTATTACCGTTTGGCTAGAAAGACAGGTCGATGGTAAATTTCAATTCGTGACACTTAAACCTAGTAAGGGGTGTTAATATGACAATGGAATTAGATCGAGAAGTCTCATTAACTCGCGAATTACCAGAATATGGACTCAGAGCCGGAAATATTGCAACGTTAGTCGATTTTGTCCCTCATCCAAGTAATGGCGAAGAAGGCTGCGTATTAGAAATTTTCAATGCGATTGGTGAATCTTTGACAGAGATTGCGGTGCCCATTTCTGCGATCGAAACCTTACGCTCTGATGAAATTTTAGCAGTTCGCACTTTAGCAAAAGTAAGCTAATGCCAACGAATCGATAGTGCTGGAACTAGAAAAAATGACTTTGGCAACTGTGTATGGTGCTTTCGAGATGAGAGCGATCGGCTCTAGTCTCGATCGATTACGGCACACCACGCGATCGATGCTGATGATTTTAGTGCTTTTGGTGGTGAGCTTTGAGGATTCGATTCGATCGTCAGGCTCGATTTCTGACAGTTTGATCGATAATCGCCAAAACAATACGTCCGCTAGTAATTGACATTTGGTGATTCGATTGGGAGCGTGTCACTTTTGCGATGAGTATAAATACTCATCAACTCAAATACGATAATCTATAGAGCTTTTGCAGTATCTACATTCTTGACTTCACATTTGTGCATTTGTCCAGATCTGCAAAAGTGACACGCTCCCATTCCTCTCGACTCGATCCACTGGGCTATAGCGTACAGATCCGCCAGGATAAACTCACGTTAAAATAACTCGTAAGTCGTAAGCGATGAACAATTAAAATCACCTACTGCATGAAGACTAATCCCAAATCTAAACCAGAATCAACATCGCCTCAACCATTATTGGTGCAATGGTGGCAACAATGGGCCGAGAATATCAAAATCTTAGTTCTGGCGTTAGGATTGGCTTTCTTTATTCGGACATTTATCGCCGAACCACGCTATATTCCCTCAGAATCAATGTTACCAACATTGGAAATTGGCGATCGATTAATTGTCGAAAAGCTCTCTTACTATAGTCATCTACCCCAACGCGGAGATATCGTAGTATTTGAGCCACCCCCACAGCTACAATCACAAGGTTATTTGGTAGATCAGGCTTTTATCAAACGAGTTATCGGCTTACCTGGAGATACTGTAGAAGTTAAAAATGGTCGCGTCTCGATCGATCGACAGGTATTAACCGAAGCATATATCGCCGCACCACCTAATTATCTCATGTCCCCGATCGTCGTGCCGCCAGAAGAACTCTTTGTGATGGGCGACAATCGCAACAATAGCAATGATTCTCATATTTGGGGATTTTTGCCCAAAGCGAATGTTATCGGTCATGCTTGCTTTCGATTTTGGCCCCTGGAACGCTTGGGTGGTATGAGATAAGCCTAAAAAAGATCGATAATCAGTTACCCAAAGATCGATCTAAAATACTAAAAACCCGATTTCCCTTAGTAATGAAGTCTCAGTATGAAACCAGCACGACTGACAAAATATTGTTGAATGTTGGTTGCTTAATTGATTAATCTAGATAAGCAGAACCAATCTTCTGCCTCAAACATAACTCGCCTGCAATCTGTCAGGTGTCAGCCATTTTAAGGAGTTTCGCTTGTATTATCCTCAAGATCCCCCATATTTCATTTTATTTGCTGGTTTAATTGCTGGAATCGCTTGCGGTGCAGCCTTTGATGCCACTTTACGTCAAAATGCCAAAGCTTGGTCGGCAAATCGCACCAACCTCAGTCTGGCTAAAACCGATGATATTACCTTACGATTGCCCTTTTTGGGGATCTGCTTGGGGATTATTTTCTTTCTTTCTGCTGGCTTGGAGATCTTCGGATTTCCCACTTGGCTAGCCTACAGCATTGCCCTACCGTTGACGCTATTTATTGCCATCTTGTTGTGGTTTCAACTTCAGGTAGTTTTCAAGCAACTAGATCGCGGTGGTTCGCCTGCACTAGATTTAGACTCTTGGGAGGAGTAATTGGGAGAGGGTGATTGGGGAATGGGGGGATGGAGAAGATCAAAATATTTCCACCCTTTACCCCTTAAACTTTCCCCTACTTACCTTGAGCTACCAACCCCTCTAACTCACCCAACGCTGTTTGGAAATCGTCATTGATAATCTGATAATCAAATTCACCTTGCGCGGCGATTTCCACTTTAGCTTGCTCCAAGCGGCGGATAATGGCATCTTCGCTATCAGTGGCGCGTTCGCGAATCCGAGCTTCCAGCGTTGTTAGATCTGGTGGGAGGATAAAAATTCTCAACGCGGTGGGAAAAATCTTAGCGACTTGTCTCGCGCCAGCTAATTCAATCTCTAAAATCATCGATTCACCTCGATCGATTCGACCTCGAACTGGTTCGATCGGGGTACCATAATAGTTACCTGCAAACTCTGCCCATTCTAACAGTGCTCCAGCCTCGATCGTCGCCTCAAATCGATCTCGAGGATAGAAGTAGTAGTGAGTGCCATCTACCTCGCCTTCACGGGGCGATCTGGTGGTAGCAGAGATAGATAAATATAGTTCTGGATGTCTCTCTAATAAAGCTTTGAGTAATGTCCCTTTACCGACGCCACTAGGTCCAGTTAAAACTATCAGTCTACCCGTCATATCTAGCTTGGAAATTGCGTTGCGATCTGCATTATACTCGATCGACACTCAGCGATCGTTTCAATTGGGGATTTTGGATCTAAATTATGAATAGATAATTTACAAAGTCTATGCTTTGATTGCAATCGAGGAAAGGGCGCAAGAATCATCAAATAATCGAGCGATGGCAAAAGTAGGGGCAATTCATGAATTGCCCCTACTTTTGCTATCGCGACACCATAAAAAATCCCCGCTCCATAGCGAGGAAAATAAATTTAATGAGCGTCTTGAAGCTCGTAAAAATCAGGCGAAACATAATCCTTCCTGAGTGGATAACCTACCCAATCTTCCGGCATTAATACCCGCTTGAGATTGGGATGTCCGTCGTAGACAATCCCATACATATCAAAAGTTTCCCGCTCCTGCCAATCAGCAGTTCGCCAGATCCAATACACCGTTGGTACCACTGGATTTTCGCGGGGTAAGAATACCTTGATTCTCACTTCCTCTGGTTGCACAGCATTATCACTCACCTTTGTTAAGTGATAAAAGCTGACCAAATCATCACCAGGAGCGACATCATAACCACCCTGACATTGAAGATAGTTAAACCCATAGGCATATAACGCCGTCGCCACAGGTAATAGGAATTGAGCTTCAACGCGGATCACTTCGACGTTCTGAGTGTCATTATCCATCGCTACATGGTCGATAAAGCCATTCTGGGTCAACCATTGAGAGATTTTGCCCGCAGGGACGATGGGTGCGGCTGCTGGGGTAATTTCAGCGGTTTCCTTGGTTTCTTCCTCAGCCACGTTTCACCTCCTGTTTTTGAGTGGTGACTAGAGCGGGTTGCACGGGCATTCCCATTGCAGCGGCGATTTCTGCTGGGGGATTGATGTGTGTCCCTGGTTGAAGATAGGCACCTGTCAAAATCTGCGGTACGACTTTCATATTATGAGTCGTACTGTAATAGCGGTGAGTCTGATTGAGCAGACTCCGCTCTTGCATCGATTCGTTGGCGATTTTTTTCCGCAGCTTGATGATCGCATCCATCACCGCTTCTGGGCGGGGGGGACAACCTGGGAGATAAACATCGACAGGGATCAGTTTATCTACACCCCGCACGGCAGTAGGTGAGTCGGAGCTAAACATCCCACCTGTAATCGTACATGCACCCATGGCAATCACATACTTGGGTTCGGGCATCTGTTCGTAGAGACGCACCAATGCTGGAGCCATTTTCATGGTAATCGTTCCAGCCGTAATCAATAGATCTGCCTGACGAGTACTCGCACGGGGTACCAGTCCAAATCTGTCGAAATCAAACCTAGAACCGATCATTGCTGCTAATTCGATGAAACAGCAGGCTGTCCCAAATAGCAACGGCCACAGGCTGGATAAGCGCGACCAGTTGTAGAGATCGTCTACCGTTGTCAGGATCACATTTTCCGATAAATCTGTCGTCACTTGCGGACGCTCGATCGGACTGGAAATGAGATCGGTATCATTGATATTATTATTTATGACCATTCTAAGGCTCCTTTGCGCCAAGCATAGACCAGCGCAATCACGAGAATTGCGATAAAAACGAGAGCTTCAATAAAAGCGAGTAAGCCTAACTGACTAAACGCCACCGCCCACGGGTATAAAAATACTGTCTCTACGTCAAAGACGACAAAGACCAGGGCAAACATATAATAACGAATATTAAACTGAATCCACGCACCGCCGATCGGTTCCATCCCCGATTCGTAAGTCGTGCGTCTTTCTGGGCCACCATTAGCCGGACGCAACAATTTCGAGGCAGATAGAGCTAAAATCGGTACTAGGCTACATGTCAGCATGAAGCCGAGAAAGTATTCATAACCGTTTAGGACAAACACAGATTATTCATAGTCATTAAAGAATAACGGTCAATCTCCCAGCCTTTGAGCAGTTAGAAGCTAAAACCTCAAACCTCATTGTTCACAGACGTGA
>NZ_JANOJV010000078.1:0-8885 GCF_031418915.1 Chamaesiphon sp. VAR_48_metabat_135_sub
GCCGCATCACCCCTATCCCTGCAAGATATCGCCCAGCGGGATTTACTTAGCGAACTAATTGCCGATCGAAGATCGCCTAATACGCGGCGGACGTATACTAAGGCATTGGTAGATTTTTTCATGCAGGTGGCTAATTCTGCACCGACACCGCAACTGGTGGGGGAGTTTTTGGCACTCGATCGGTATCAGGCGATGACATTAGTATTGCGGTATCGGCGGATGTTGAGCGATCGCGGGTTGGCTCCTTCTACTATTAATACCCGACTGGCGGCGATTAAAAGTTTGGTGGGGTATGCGCGCAAAGTAGGTGAATGTCACTACGATCTGGCGGATGTGGAAGGGGTGCGGGTGGAGACTTATCGGGATACATCGGGGGTGAATCCGACGGAGTATCAGGGGATGATTGGGGTGTTCGATCGAGACACGCTCAAGGGGGTGCGGGATTATGCGATTCTCAGGTTATTGTGGGATAACGCGCTCCGGCGGGCGGAATTGTGTCAGGTGAATGTCAAGGATTTCGATCCGAATGGGCGTAAATTGTGGATTATTGGGAAGGGGAAAGTTCAACGTCAATCGATCGATCTCAGTCAGCAGTCGGTACAGGCGATTCAAGCGTGGTTAGAATTGCGGGGGAAATGTAAGGCGAGCGATCCGTTATTTTGTACACTCGACAGGGCTACGAAGGGACACCGCTTGAGTGGGAATGCCATCTATAATCTCGTTAGATCGACGGGAACCGCCGCAGGGATCTACAAAGTCATGAGTCCCCACCGCGTGCGTCACAGTGCAATTACGGCGGCTTTGGATGCGACGAATGGGGATACGCGCAGGGTGCAGAAGTTGAGCCGTCACGCGGATCTGAATACTTTGACTCTATATGATGATAATCGCCGACACCATCAAGGGGAAGTTACTAATATTTTGGCGAAGTTGGTATAAATTAGTGGATAAATTGCCTCTGAGTCATCAGTTTGCTCGACGATCTCCGTAGGAAGTGGAGTAGAAGACAGATAGATGTTTAGCAGTAGTTTTCTGCTAAACATCTATCTAAATAGGTGCGAAATTAGATAACTTTTCAAAAGTCGCTTAACTATTACTGGTTAAAGAAGGAGATTGACGACCGATCTTTTTTTCAGCGAAATAGTTATTTAGGAAAGTGCTGGCAAATGATAAGATGACTGGCCCCAGAATAAATGCGAGTAACCCACTCACTGTAAAGCCAGGGACAAACAGAGATGCTAGCCAAAAGCATAGGCCGTTAACTACTAACGAAAATAGTCCGAGGCTCAAGAAGTTAATTGGCAGCGACAGCAGCGACAGCACGGGTCGAATAGTGGAATTGACTCCGCCAACGGCAACGGCGGCTAGCATTGCGGCTGGAAAGTTAGCGATATTTACGCCTGGGACAGCTAGATCGACGATTAGTAATCCCAATGCTGTTGCTAAAGTAGTGACTAGGTAGCCAATGATATTATTGTTCATGTTTTACACCTTCAAAAGAGTTGATTTTAGTTGGAAATTTTTGGTTCTATTTGTACGCTGAATCATTTAGATCTTCGTTTTGTTTGACGATTGCCCAAACTGCATGAATACTGCCTGGAATCCAGCCTAGTAAGGTTAGTCCAATACTAATAAACAAAGTTGGTCCGACTCCAAATGCTAAGAAAACACCAACGGGTGGAACGAAGATACCGAGGATTAAATGTAGTAAATTCATGATTTTTGAGCCATTATTTGAATGAAGGGTAGAGCAAGATCTAAGTTGCAACTAGTCAGCGGTTGCGGATGCTGTGCCATAAATCTTTTAATTGTTGCTTAATCACTGCTTCTTTACGGGCAGCTACCGCACCAGCTTCAGCAAACCGGTCATGCGCTTCTGTCTGCTTTTGCTCTAGTGGAATCGTGCCACTATTTTGGGCTGCGGATTTTGTTTGGGTGTACCAGGTTTTGGCACCTTCGAGTTGCTGCTTGATTTGGTGATAGCGATTGCCATAGCGCAATGCCAAATTACGATCCCATTCAGCAATCTGCGCTTTGAGTTTTGCAGACTGTGCTTGCAGCAGTGGAAATATATTGAGAGTTAAGAGCATTGTCGTGTTCCTTTGTAATGCAATGGTTTGAAATTTTCCAATCCCGAATTTCCCCGGCCAACTCACTCGCGATCTGCTGATGTCATTCTCGCTTGACGAAATCCTGTCGCAGAGCCAATTAAGGCAGCAACCAAGCCTAAGAGTGAACCAAATACAAACGACCAACTCACTTTGGCGGTATTCCCTGCAATGTCGCGAGTTTGTTGAGCTGTGATATTCGGAATGTTGGGCGCATTTTGCCCAGTTGCGTTGGTTGGGGCATTATTCGAGCTACTTTGCCGAACTTGACTAATGACGCTGCCAGCATTTGAAGCCGCTACGCCAAATGCGCCTGATACCCCGCTAGACAGCAACCAAGCACTGAGTGCGAGCGTTGATGCCCATAGAATTGCACCATTGAGTAGTGCTGTATTGCGAGTCATCCGTCCAGATGTGCGCGCAACAGTCCAGCCACCGACAAATAGAGCGATTAGCAAACTAATAATCGACCAAATCCCAATGCCCACACTGACCCCCTGAGCTTCAGTTCGAGGTGCGCCAGAGTCACCGATGCTAGTCGCACCAACGGCTACTCCCAGGGCACTGAGCACTAGCTGTGTGCTAAGAGCAATCGCCAGTCCAGCCACAATTGGCCCCCACCGCACTTGGTCATGATAATTAGTCGTAGCAATTGGAATTACTCGATCGCCAATATAATCATTAGGTCTATCTACATATGCCATAATAGTTCTCCAAAAATTGTGGTGTAAATGTCAGATCTAAATCCACTGAATTCCTAATTTTTTCTCGATCTCAGCCTCTAGACTTAATCTTGGTAGAGCATCGTAAAAGTTAGTAGCTACACTCTGAATATTAAATTTTGCGGTATTAAATTCTGCGATGAATTGATACTCTATAGTTATACTTGTAACTACCTGGTAAATGAATCTACCAAAAGACAGATACCTAGTGGCAATCCTCTGAAAGAATTTCCGTCAAAAGATATTTAGTATTTTTCAAACAGTTGAATTGAGCATAGTGTCAACAGCAGGTAACTCAACTGCAAAGCTGCTACCTTCACCTACTGTCGATGTAACGGAAATTTTGCCGCCATGAGCTTTGACAATTTGTTTGCACAAATATAAACCCAGTCCACTATTCGATCGCTTATGATTACCGCGCCGAAAGCGTTCAAATAAATTAACGATGTCACTCTCAGAAATTCCGTTCCCCGTATCAGAAATAGCCACAGTTACAGTGGGGAAACTTGCTGTAGAGGGTGTAAGCTCAATCGAGATTTTGCCAAGATCGGTAAACTTGAGACTATTACCGACTAAATTAGTAAGCAACCGTTTTAATTCTAATCGATCGCCTGCAACCTGAAAATTAGCATCGGGGCGATCTCGATCTACGATCTTTGCCACTAACTCTACGCTTTTCGTTACGGCAATTGGTGTAAGTTCGCTGACTACTTCGGCGATGAGTTGAGTTAGATCGATCGGAATCAAAGTAAACTGTTTGGCATCTGTATCATAGGTATAAACATCGACCAGATTTCGCACCATTTGGAGTAAATCTTGATTGCTCCGTTCGATAATTTTGAGATTAGATTTTGCCTGTTCTGGTAGATCGCCAAACACATCATCACAAAGTAGCTCCAACATCCGATTTGCACCGACTAATGGTGTTTGGAGATCGTGAGTCATCCGCGCGATAAATTCTTCTTTTTGGGCTAATAATTCTTCCCGCTGCTGGTGGGCAAGTTCCATCGCCACTTCAGCATTGTGGACTCGCATCACATTCTGGAAGACTTGGCGCAGTTGAGCCGGAGATATTTGAGCTTTGGATAAATAATCGGATGCACCTGCTTTCATCAGATCTACGGCGACTCGATCGTCATTTTGTCCTGTGAGACTGACAATGGGGCTGCGAATCCCCTGTTCACGCAGTTTTTGGAGTAATTCGATCCCATTGCCATCTGGCAAACGATAGTCGATAAAAATGCAATCAAACTGATGGGAAACAGCTAAGGCAATCCCGCTCTTACAGTCGATCGCTTCTAGTATTTCTGTCTGAAAATCTGCACCCTTAAATGCTCTAATTACTGTCATCCGATCGACAGCATCATCATCAATTACTAGTACTTTAAAGACCTTATCCATCAATAATAGCGGTGCTAAAACTGGAGTTTTCATGGCCTACAATGTTGATGGCATTTCAGAAATCGACCAATAGCGGTTTAAAACATCGATCGTTTCGACAAAGCTGCTAAAGGTAATCGGTTTGATGATATACCCTGCGACATTGTATTGATAAGCAGTAGCTAGATCGCTATCCTGCATAGATGTAGTCAAGACAACTACTGGTAACTTGCACAAAGCGGGATCGGCACGTAATTCCTTGAGGAATTCTAGTCCGCCCATTTTGGGCATATTTAAGTCGAGCAGAATTAATAACCTGCTGTTATTTTCTGTGGCAATTTGATTATTGGTACGGAGCATCGCTAGAGCTTCGATGCCGTTGGCTGCGCGATACAGAGTAGAAGTTGCGTTGTTTTTTTTCAGAGCGCGTTGGACATTCATCACGTCTACTTCGTCATCTTCGACTAGGAAAATATTGAGTTGCTGAGTGTGTGTCATTACAGGAGATCGGGTAGCTGTCATCATCAATTTGTGCCTAATTGCTTAACGGTATGTCGATCTCTCGATACATGTTAGCTCTAATATGCCGCTTGCTGTTGTCGATCGGCATTCCCCTATTGTAAGACCTTGACAAGATTATCCATCTATCAAAAGGAATGTTTATTGTGAGTAAATCAACGAGAAACGCTTCCTTCTGGAGCTATTCAATCGTCGTTTAGGGAGCATAGGTTTCAGTGATATCGAGGTTAATCCATTCTTCCCATTCGGCTTTTTGCTCTTGATAGTAAGGTAGAGCGGCTTCGGCTTGTTGTGCTAAGATGCGGCGGCGTTCTTCGTTGGCGAAGCCTCTCGTTTCGAGATTCGATAGTTTGAGGAAAGATCGTCTATCTATGGCTTGCGGATTAGATTCTGAAGCATCGGGAATAATCAAAATTACTTCGATCGTTTGTCCAATCGGAATGTTCGGCAGATCGATCTCTAGGCGATTACCTGCTTGAATAGTTGTGGTGATGTAGCGAGTTTGTTTCATGAAAATATGTCGATACTTACTTGAATCTATTTTACGGGTTCTACCGTGGGGGATGTTGTGGCCAGGTGAAGTGGACTGCTAAACCCTTACCTGATGCTGGAGTTGCCAACCAAATTTTACCACCGACTCGTTCTACGAGTTTCTTGGCGATCGCTAGTCCGATGCCTGTATTCTCTTGGACATCACGGGGTTTGAGGGTTTCAAATAGTCGAAAAACTCGCTGATGGTGTTCTCGCTCGATCCCAGGGCCATCATCAGTAATGATAAATTCGAGCTGTTCTCCATCTGATTCTACGCAGATCCCAATCTGACCGCGATGCTGGTCTTGGGAAACGGCACTAACGAGATCGTGTCCGTCTACTTCCAGCGCATCATGATGTTTGAGGGCATTTTCTAGCAACTCTTCGATAACTTTGCGAAGGTGAGATTTGCACACAGTCAGATGGAGATCGGTGGGATGCACCTGGATTTTGAAGTTGGGTGGGAGCAAGAGAGCGGTTTTGATCTCTTCCAAAAAAGTAGCAAGTTCGATGGGTTCTGGAGTGACGGGATTTTGTCCCAAATTGGAGTATTCCCACAGTCCATCGATGAGGTTATTGAGGCGATAGATACGCTGGCGGAGCAGGTGGATATTGAGATCGAGTTGTTCGGATGAGTAGGGTCTGACTTCTTCTTCAATCCACTCCGAGAGGGTAGCAATTCCCCTCAGGGGGGTTTTGAGATCGTGGGCGGTGGCGTAGGCAAATTCGGCTAATTCTTGATTGCGGCTATTGAGGGTAAAGTTAGTGGCAATTAGGGCAAGGTTGAGTTTCTCGACGGCTTTGAGATGAGTTTGGAGCTGTTTCGTCAAATTGGCTTGTTCGGACACGTCCCTGATGATCGCGATGGTTTGATGTTCTTGCTGAATTTCACTCAGAGAAAGTTCGATCGGGAAACTAGTTCCATCCCGACGGTAGGCGGTAAGCTGCCAAATTCGCCCCAGTTTGGGCTGCTGTTGTAGCCAAGTGACTAATTCCGACAGTGGTTGGGATTGGGGCGTGGCTAAAGTGGCAAATAGCCGCATGAGCGGACATTTTAGTAGATCGATGGCGGTATAACCAAACATCTCAATTAGGGCAGGATTGACAGTTTCAATTTGACCCAATCGATCTAAAATTACAATCCCGTCGATAATATCGGTAGTCAGGGTCTCGATCAAACTATCGCGGCTGTGGATTTGGGCTTCTCTTTGCCGCAATTCTCGTTCTAATAACTGAAATAAATAAATCCCGCCGACGGTGGACATAATGCCTGTAACGGTAAATAGTAGTTGGAGAGAGTGAATCAAAGATTGGAGATGGCTCAGATCGTCACGTTCTCGATCGAGTGCAATTTGTTCGATCGCTTGAGTGGTATTGATTTCTTGGCGGAGGGCATCCATTTTCTGTTTACCTTGTCTCAAGAGTTTCGATCGATCTGCAACTGAAGATACTGTTTGTAACTTTGCGATCAGTTTTTGGATCGATTGAATCTGCGATTGAATTGAGTTTAATTGAGCTAATTTTTTGGGATCGTTGCCGGTCGATTGCTTCAAATTTGACAGGGCAATCGGCAAACTTTTTTGAGATATTCGATCTGGTTCTAAAAAGTCTGGATCGCCGGAAATTAGATATCCGCGCACTCCAGTCTCCGCATTGAGCATGACGACGAGTAACTCTTTTGTATTGGCGATGCGTTCCTGGCTAATGGCAATTTTTGTTCTAATGGTGTTGCTCTCTACCCGCGACCAGAACCAAGCTCCCATCGTTGCTAATAAACAAAGGGCGGGAATAGTCACGATCGCGGCTCCCCGATAGGAGAGTGACATTTTCGACCAATAAGTTAATAATCGCGGTTTTGCAAACATCAATATCTATGCTGACTTGGCATAGTTGTTTTGAGCCAGGTAAAACAGAATCGGCACCCTAGTTTGTATTCATCATCCAACCAAATTTCGCCGCCTTCGCCTTCGACGATCTTTTTGACTAGGGCTAAACCAATCCCCGTATTTTCGGTCGAATCTGTTGCCGAATTGAGGGTTTGAAAGATCTCAAAAATTCGCGACTGGCTTTCGCCTTCGGGGATACCTGGGCCATCATCAGCGATCGAGAATCGATGGCAATCTCCCAAATCCTCGGCAGTAATTTCGATCTGACCATCCACTCGTTCGTGATGTTTAATCGCATTACTAATTAAGTTGGCGAAAACCTGAGTTAATAATAATCGTTTGGTGTCCAAAATTGGCATCGAGTTTACAATTTTAATCTCAAAACTCTCTGGTGGTGATAGGGAATCGATCGTTTCGGCTAAGACTTCGGCAACATCGACGGTTTCGGTGGCTAATTCCGCTTTTCCAGCGCGTGAATAACGCAATAGTCCATCAATTAGCGCATCCATCCGTTTTACTCTTTGGCGCAATAATTTGAGTTGGGGATTTTCGCCTGGAATGTACTCTTGGAGATCTTCTTCAATCCATTCAGATAAATTGGCAATCCCGCGTAATGGAGCTTTGAGATCGTGCGCGGCGATCGATACAAATCGATCGAGTTCCTGATTGCGTTCCTGTAATTGTTTTTGTGCCAATGTCAGCGAATTATTCAGTCGTTGTAGATCGGCAGTTTGGGTTTGGGTGAGAATTTCTAATTTCTTGCGATCGGTAATATCTTTGATGGCGGCGACAAAATATTGGGGGATACCAGTCTGTCCAGTGGAATCGATCGATCTAATCAGGGCAACCGTCAGATTCACCCAAACATGATATCCTTGTTTGTGAATATAACGTTTTTCTAGAGTGTATTCACCAATTTCACCATTGATTAATTGGGCGATTAAATCCAGATCTTCTTGCAGATCTGCGGGTTCGGTAATTGCTTGAAACGTCGTAGCCAAGAGTTCTGCTTTGGTATAACCAACAATGTCACAAAATTTCTGATTTACCCGCAACAAAGCCCCATCTAGGGCAACATGAGCAAAACCCAACGGTGTATGCTCGAAGGTATAACGAAATAATTCTTCACTGGCTTGGAGGGCGATTGCGGCTTGTTGGCGTTCGGTAATATCGCGCGAGACAGACAAGATTTGCTCTACCTTACCATCAGCATCGAGGATCGGTGTTACGACTACTTCCCACCATTTGGGCGTATCTTTGAAGGTATTGCAATGTCCTTCAAACTTGCCAATTCCGCCAGATTTAGCTGTATTAAAGGCAGCCGCAAAATATTCAGCTTCTACACCTTGCCAAAGTTCGGCCGATTTAGTATTTGCAATAGTGGCGAAGTCGTCGATCTCCATGAGGAGTTGTCCATTGTCATTCATATACAGCAGACGACCTTCTAAGTCTAAAACTTTGATGCAATCTTTGTTGCTTGCCAATACCCGCCGCGTAAACTCCTCACTCCGACGGAGTGCTTCTTCATTGTGTTTACGTTCGGTAATGTCATCGATTACGCCAGTCATCCGCACTGGCTGACCATCGCTATTGTAATAAAACCGTCCAAATCCATCGATCCAATGGATGCTACGATCTGGCCATACCACTCGATACGCTGAACAGTAGTCGGTGTGGGCGGTCATCGCCAGTTGTAGTGCTGCCTTAACTCTAGGCAAATCTTCAGGATAAACGCGCTG
>NZ_JANOJV010000079.1:0-14160 GCF_031418915.1 Chamaesiphon sp. VAR_48_metabat_135_sub
CTTGCTTTTTGCTCTCCTCTTTTTACTGCTGCAAGTGCTTTTATCCGCAAATCTTGGCTGTATGGTGCTGGCATCTGTATCTTTTTTGTCTTTATCCCATTCTATCTTATTTGTCTTGACATGACTTCGTACTGCTATATAGACTGTTTTCAATTTGAATCGATATATAATCGAAATAGCCCCCACCAGTGAAGGCGAGGGCTAGATCGATTGCCGAAGGCAGACCAGGGGTCAACGATGGACTGTTATCAGCAGCGCGATCGATATCAAACAAATAACTACTAAGAGGTTAACATGTCTCAAGCCAGAGAACCAGACGACAGGGGACTAGATCGAACCCTAAGATCGTTCGATCGCAGAATTAGCAGACTTGAAGATACTCAAGTCACATGGAGAGAACTTAATGATGCTTTCGTTGACCCTTGGTCTGCCTTCGGCAATCGAGTCTATGAAGGGATCGACGAATTGAAGGCAGGAATGAATCAGCGGTTTGATGCTCAGGATACCAAGATCGACAATCTCGGTACTGAATTGAACGGGAAACTCGATCTCATCTTGCGGCGACTAACAGGGATGGGACAAGGCAACGAATGAATTGTTTGATAGTACAGACAGTGGTGAAACAGTAGTAAAAAGGGATGAAAACGGGCTTCAGACCCCCCAGTAGACCCCCCAGACTTTCACATCAGACTAGAAGCTTTACCCCATAAGCTGTGGATAGGATTTAGTGATACTAAGGGCAACCTCGACGATAGACGGGCTAAAGGGCAATGTAAATGAACTTCTATCACTTAACACTTAATTCAACGCTGGTAACTTAGTCAATCCCACGACAAGATTAGGATTATCTTGCTTGAGTTGTGCTTCAAAGCCCCAGCAAGCATCGTTATTAGTACTAACTAATGCATTCTTGGCTTGACAGCGTTCGGAGAGAATTTGGGCGATAGTAGACAATAATAATCGATCGCGTTTTTGATAGGCAGATTCAAAGAGTTTAATCGACTCATTCAGATCGGCTTCGTTTTTTTGGTCTCGTCCGCGAATGGCGAGTAATTGTGCCTTATAATAAATTAATTCGGGATTTTTAGGTGCGATTTTGAGTGCGGCATCAATAGCAATATTTGCTTTATCGTACTCCTTCAAGTCCCGATGACCGATATACATGCCGCGTAATGCTAAGTATTTAGGTTCGGCATTTTTTAATTGTTCGATCGCCTGATTGGTATCGGAAAATGGGACGTTGACAGCCAGCAATAAATCCATGTAACCCTTAATTAAATTTAATTCAGGATTATTGGGGTCGAGCTTTTTAGCTTTATCCATATACTCAAATACCTTTTGGAGCTTACTCAAAGCACCCAAAGCACCACCATTGGCTTTTTTCATTTCATAAGCACCCAGAATCGCCAAACCTACACCCTGATACAAATTTCCCCGCATCGGATTAGTTACCATCAGTTTTTCGGCGGCTTTGGCAGTTTTCTCTCCATACTCCTTCACTTTCTCAAAATCCCCAGCACTAAAGGGATAGAGCGTGTTCATTGCATATGTTAATGGCTCGTCAGGTTCGGTTTGAATTGCTGCGTCGAGATACTGTTTAGCTTTAACATAGTCACCATCCCGAAACATTGATTCCTTTGCTTTCTCAATATTAGAACCCTGCTTTAGCCTATTCCCCCCTGTGGGAAACACCATATTGCTGCTAGGTTTTACTGTTTTGGGGATTGGTTTTGTACCAGCTACTGCGGGGGTAATAGTTGGGTTAAACTGACTAATTGGTGCCACGATCGTCGATTGAGTCAAAGCAACCCCAGTAGCTAACGCAAGTAGTGTGTTGAGAGAGAACTTAACTTTCATGAATTTAGGATGAGGTGAAGGCAAGAGTTTTTTTAAATGTCGGGCGTAGTAAGAGTTAATTGGATTAACCCACTCTTACCAGTAACTTATAAATCGAAATATACTATACTGCCTGGACGGGACTGCTGATCGGATGTTCCGATTCGATCGATCCTAAATCATTAGTTAGGCTGCTGTGTTTCAGTCTCTTTGCGATAACGCACCCAACAAACTAAAGCCTAAAATCTAAAGCCTATATTGATGCTAAAACTCAAACATCTGTCCTACCATCCACCAGCTAGCGATCGAGCAATTCTCAAGGATCTTAACTTAGAACTAGCACCACAGCAATTGGGACTGATCGTGGGTGCGAGCGGTTCGGGAAAAAGCACCCTGCTGGAAATTTTGGCGGGATTGGCAAGTGGTACGAGTGGGGGTGTATACTGGCGCGATCGGGCATTAGATGCCGAACTACTCCAACAATTAGGCGGACTAGTCTTTCAATTTCCCGAACGACATTTTTGTACCAACTCAATTCTAGAAGAATTGCGGCTCGGACATCCCGAACTCGGAGCCGAACGAGTCGAACAGGCTCTCACCTCTGTTGGTTTAGCAGATCTGCCTTTACAGGTATCGCCACATGCCCTCAGCGGCGGTCAGCAGCGACGATTAGCCCTCGCAGTGCAATTAATCAGACAACCCCATTTACTGCTGTTAGACGAGCCAACAGCGGGCTTAGATTGGTCGATGCGACAACAGTTGGTCAGTTTGCTTGCTAAACTCAAACAGGAATGGACGTTATTAGTCGTTACTCACGATGCTGGGGATTTATTAGCAATTGCCGATAAATGTTGGCAGATCGATCGAGGAGTATTGAGTGAATTGATAGTTGATACTTCTGCTTGAGGAGAGGCTACGTCAACGGCTACGTTCAGTCCAAGTAATTGATAGGTAAGGTAAATTAAATAGATAAGAGCATGAATTCATCATCAATTTCTAGTCCAGACTGTTTGCCAAATATGGATGGAATCTGGCAAGAGACGATCGACTGGTTTCCGACCGAGCAACAGCAATTAAAATTGCAGCTTTTATATGCTGCAGTAGTTACTGCCAACCGCAACTTAAATCTGACGAGAATTACTGAGCCGGAAGAATTTTGGGAGAAGCACTTGTGGGATTCCTTGCGAGGTGTTGGTGCTTTAATTAGTAATCAATCAGTGCACAAGGTGATAGATATCGGTACTGGCGCAGGTTTTCCTGGACTACCTCTGGCGATCGCTAGAACTGATTGGCAAATGACATTAGTTGATTCTACAGCCAAAAAGATCGGATTTATTCAAGAGATTGCACCAGAAATTGGTTTGAAGAATATTCATCCCTTAGTCAGTCGAATTGAAGAATTGGGACAACAATCTCAGCACCGCCATCAATACGATCTCGCCCTGATTCGCGCAGTCGCATCGGCAAATATTTGTGCTGAATATGCACTACCTTTGCTAAAAATAGGTGGTACGGCAATTCTCTATCGGGGAAATTGGACAGAAGAAGAAGGAGATAGTCTAGAATTAGCAGTTGCTAAATTAGGCGGGGGAATTACGAAGGTGGATCGATTTACTACTCCCATCAGTAATAGTATCCGTCACTGTATTTGGCTAGAGAAAACTGCCGATACCCATCCATATTACCCTCGTGCTGTTGGTATTCCCACTCTGAAACCACTATAAAATTGAGATCGATCAAGAATCTGTATTTGCGTAGATATCTAGTGGGGGCAGGTTGGTTGGGAGATGATTTGTCAGCAATAGTCGGGTTGAATCTAGCACACTACACGATCGATCCGCCACATTAGACATTCCTGCTTGTGACTGGCTTTTACTAGGCTAAAATTGTCTGATAATCGATCTGTAACTATTATTTGGCGATCGCTACTATGTCAGAGATATCTATCGAATCTACGCTCCACGAAGAGCGACTATTTAGCCCCTCAGCAGAGTTTTCCCAAGCTGCACAGATTAAGAGCTTGGCGGAATATGAAGCTCTCTATGCCCGCGCCCAAGCCAATCCCGAACAGTTCTGGGCAGAATTAGCCGAGAGCGAATTGCATTGGTTCAAAAAATGGGACAAAGTTTTGGATTGGCAGCCCCCGTTTGCCAAGTGGTTTACAGGCGGTAAGATCAATATCTCCTACAATTGTCTCGATCGACATCTCACCACCTGGCGCAAGAATAAAGCCGCGCTAATTTGGGAAGGCGAACCAGGTGACTCGCGCACCCTGACATATGCTCAATTGCACCGCGAAGTCTGTCAGATGGCGAATGCGCTCAAACAGATGGGTGTAGTTAAAGGGGATTTAGTCGGGATTTACATGCCGATGATTCCTGAAGCCGCGATCGCGATGCTGGCATGTGCGAGAATTGGGGCGGTACATACCGTTGTCTTTGGTGGCTTTAGTGCCGATGCTTTGCGCGATAGATTATCTAATGGTAAGGCTAAAGCCGTAATTACTGCCGATGGTGGTTGGCGTAAAGATGCGATTGTACCGCTGAAAATTCAAGTAGATAAAGCTTTAGAAAATGATGCTTGCCCTACTGTTCAGAGTGTCCTAGTCGTCCAACGCACCAAGCAAGAAATACCAATGGTTGAAGGGCGAGATATTTGGTGGCATGAAATTCAGCCTACCGTCTCCGCCGACTGTCCCGCCGTCGAAATGGATGCCGAGGACATGTTATTTGTCCTCTACACCTCCGGCAGTACGGGCAAACCTAAGGGGGTAGTCCACACCACAGGTGGCTATAATCTCTACAGCCACATCACCACCAAATGGATCTTCGATCTCAACGATACCGATGTCTATTGGTGTACCGCCGATGTTGGTTGGATTACCGGACATAGTTACATCGTCTATGGCCCATTATCCAACGGCGCGACCACAGTTATGTATGAAGGAGTCACCCGCCCCTCGAAACCTGGTTGCACCTGGGACATCATCGAAAAATATGGCGTAACCATCTTTTACACTGCCCCCACCGCCATTCGCGTCTTCATGAAAATGGGTGAAGAACTCCCCAACGCCCGCAACCTTTCCTCCCTCCGCCTGCTGGGAACCGTGGGCGAACCGATCAATCCCGAAGCCTGGATGTGGTACCACCGCGTCATCGGTAAAGAAAAATGTCCGATCGTCGATACCTGGTGGCAAACTGAGACTGGGGGTGTGATGATTACCGCCCTTCCTGGCGCAATTCCCACCAAACCAGGCTCCGCCACCCGCCCCTTCCCTGGCATCATCGCCGAAATTGTCGATCTCGATGGTGACACCCTCCCCGCCAATAGTGGGGGCTATCTGGCTGTAAAATATCCTTGGCCAGGAATGATGCGAACAGTCTATGGTGACGACGAACGCTTCCGTAAAACCTACTGGGAGCACATCGCCCCCAAAAATGGTAAATATATGTATTTTGCGGGGGATGGAGCGCGTCAGGACACAGATGGTTACTTCTGGGTGATGGGACGCATCGACGATGTTCTTAACGTCTCTGGGCACCGTCTCGGCACGATGGAACTCGAATCCGCTCTCGTCTCTCACCCCGCTGTTGCTGAAGCCGCAGTTGTGGGTAAACCGGATGAAATTAAAGGTGAAGAAATCGTCGCTTTTGTGACTTTAAATAGTAATTTTGTCGGCGATCCAAGTTTAGCCAAAGAGTTACAAAAACATGTCGGTATCGAAATTGGTGCGATCGCTCGTCCTGGTGAAATTCGCTTTACTGACGCACTACCCAAGACTCGATCGGGTAAAATTATGCGGCGATTATTGCGCGATTTAGCAGCAGGAAAAGAGGTTTCTGGTGATACTTCGACCCTGGAAGATCGTAGCGTCTTAGATAAATTGCGTGGGAATGATTAGTCGATTCAATTAAAAATACACCCAACATTCAAAGAAGTGTTGGGTTTCACCCCTTTATTAGGGACTTTGGGATTGCATTCCCGATCAATAGAATGGCTCAGGCAAGAGAAAGTATCGATCGGTGTGTAACTTTGTGAAGACAAGGGAACTATAGATATATCCGATCTACTCCCCAACTATTTCCCTTGAACTCAAGTTGCTCCAAAGTCGTACCGAGTCATCAACCGCTGTCTGACTGGCAAAAAACAGGTCTAAAATTGACATCCAGCCAGCAAGGGCAGGACGTAGTGCTAGCCATCGATCTAACCGGAAGTGTCCGCCTCAATGACGAAGGAAGGCTGCGTCTGAAGCAGATTATTCAAGATAGTTTACACCCTGGTGATGCGGTATACGTCGTCCCGTTTGCCTCTACAGTCAATCCACTTCAGCCCCAGGTAGATTGCTTATCCGCAGGGGCGGCGATACCTTTTCATGGTAAGCCAGCCGATATCGAGCGGATTCTCCAGACATTACCGCTCAAATCTAGCAATGCTCAACAGAATACCGACATTCAGCTTGCAGAATCGACAATCTACAAAGGTTTAGCGCAGTTAAATCAATGTCGGTTGACTGCTAATAAAAATATTAAATCCCAGTCGGTGGTGTGGCTAACAGATGCACCACTATTAACCAAACCTGGCATCAAGTCAGATGTCTGGGTAGAAACCCGTCAAGATAGCCCGTTTCGGCAGCAAAATACGAAGGAAAGTAAAGAGCGACAAGAATGGCTGAATGCTTTGCCATTGCAATTGCGATCGCAAAAAATTGGTAACTATAACTTGAGCGTGGTGGATATTGCGCCCACAGTGCAGGAATTTTGCACTCCAGCACCAGGTGGGCAAGAAACCTGCCTGATTAATGGTTATTTACTCCAACAGCTTTGGTTGCCCATTTTACTCAGTTCTTTGGGCATATTAACAACACTCGTGGGTGGCATTTGGTGGTTTAGACATTGGCGCAGTCTCAAGCTTGCTTGGAAACTGACAATTGCTGATGAGAGCGACTCAGAAGCTCAGATTTGCTATCTCCGCAATCAGCAACGGCTCGGAATCGGTAGCGATATCGAATGTCGAGGGCATGATATTCGCGGCTATCTGCGGCGCGAAGGTAATAAGTTGTGGTTAGAGCCGAGTGGTGAATTACCGATTCATTACCAAAACAGCGAAGTCACTCAACGTCAAATCCTCACAGGCAAATGTATTCGGCTTCATTATCCTCACCAGTCTCGCGACTTGGAACTAACGATCGTTATTAACTAAACTATGCGCTGATTTTGGCAACAGAGCTAGTTTTTAAAAATAAAACTCTTGTAACCTGCATTCTGTCGTCAACAATCGGACAGAAATAGTTATTTTGGTGCGTTACCCAATTATCAATTATCAATTAATTTAATTATGTCTCAAACTATTCAACGGACTCTTTGCATCGGCTTAGGTGGTACTGGGCGCGATGTGCTGATGCAGATTCGGCGATTGATAATCGATCGATATGGCAGGCTCGATGCCTTGCCAGTCGTGAGTTTTGTACATATCGACGCGGATAAAGGCGCGAGTGATATTTCGGGTTTGAGTACGGGGAATACCTATCGGGGTGAAAATATCTTATTCACGCCTGCGGAACGGGTAATCGCCACCATGAGCAGTCAAGAAATCGACCAGTTAATCGGTGGATTGGAGCAGCAGGGCGAATTCGACCGTCAGAGTCACTACGATCATATTAGAAGCTGGTTGCCACCTCAACTAATTCGGAATGTGAAAGCGATCGAAGATGGTGCTGGCGGGATTCGCCCTGTAGGTAGGCTATCTTTCTTCCATAATTATCGCAAAATTAAAGCTGCATTTGAGACTGCCGAAAATCGCACCAGAGGGCACGAACAAGCCATGCTAGGGCAAGGATTTAGCGTGGAGTCTGGTTTAAACATTTTCGTTGTTGGCTCGCTCTGTGGCGGCACTGGTAGCGGGATGTTTTTGGATGTGGCGTATGCCCTGCGAAAGGCTTATGGGGATATTGAGAATAAATTAGTCGGTTATTGGGTGATTAGCCCCGAACTTTATGGCGATACTCCCAGCATGAATGCCAATGTCTATGCAGCGTTGAAGGAGTTAAATCATTATGCGGCTAGTAATACTCGGTTTCAAGCTTGTTACGATCCTCAGCAGTTGATTTCGGTAGATGAAGATCGTCCGCCGTTTGACTTCACTTACGTGTTGTCTAATCGCACGGCGACGGATTATCGAATTCTGGATAAAAATAAGCTCTGTAATGTCGTCGCTCACAAAATTTTCCTCGACTTTGGTGATGAATTGACTTCGGTAATTAAGAGCCAGAAGGATAATTTCCGCGATAAACTCACCCGTTTAGATAGTCATCCTCGCCGCAATGTCCAACGATATCTAACGTTTGGATTAGCCAAAATCTATTCACCTCAAGAGCGAATCGTCCAAATGTCCTTGACTAATGTTAGTCGGCGACTGATTAACTTTTGGCTCCGAGGCATCGGGCAAAGTCCAGATCCAGGGCTATTATTAAATCGCTTTTTATCGAAGTGGGGTGACTCTAGTATCGATCGAGAATTTCCCCACCGTCTCCAAGGAATGGTACAAGATAATGGTAAAACATTTGCTCAAGCTCTGAAAACTTGGAATAGCAAAATCGAACAAGAGATTGCGATGGTAAAAACATCAGCAGATCGATCGCAATTACTCCAACAACTCCGCAGTGATACTCGCGCTCAATTTCGGAAAGTACAGCCAGGAGAAACTGATGATGTTCGCGGTGCGTGGTTGACAAGGATTCAAAAAACTCAACCCCAACTGAGCAATCTACTCAGAAATGATATCGGTCACTTTTTTGGCGAACTACTCACACCATCTCCTCCCGAATTTTCGCTCAATAGTGCCCGTGGTTGGCTCGAAGCGATCTTGACACATATTAATGAATATCAGCGCGGGCTAGAAGATTATATCCAAAACAAAGGTGGTTTAGCTAGTCAAGAAGATCTCGATACTCAATGGCGGAATGCCGAGCATCGTCTTCAAGATATTGAGGAGAAAAAAGGTTTTCTCGGCATGTTAGATAATAACAAGCAAAAAAACAAAGATTTTCAAATCGAAGCTACTCAGATCGTCACGACTACTAAAAAGTTAATTCAGGAGAACTTTGATTATCAGCTTTACAAAACAGCCCTAGTTATCGCCAGTGAAGTATCGATCTTCATTCGATCGATCATCCTTGAAGCTGGCTGGATCGACCAATTATTAGTCGCAGTCGAACTAAACTATAAAAAGCGGTGTGAAGACTTAGAACGACTAAATCCAGATGGAATTACTGGCGAAGCTTTGTTCTCGCCTGAAGATGCTAATGGTTGTTATCTTGAATTCTTGCCAGAACAGAATGAGAAATCTATTCTGATTGATATCAGTGGGCAAATCCTCACCGAGAAGTTTACATTTGTCGAACAGTCATTAATGTATTTTTTAGTGCGAGTGACTGACGAGGAAAAGACCTCAACTGGATCTACAATTCACTATTTAGTTGGCTCTCGTGATGTCGATGAAAGATTGGTGGGAACTAATATTACAGCCACAATCGATAAACTATTTGGTACGCAAGCGATTAGCTCCTTACAACCAGTTATGGTGAGATTCCTTCAGAAATACCCGCTAGCTTCTGGTAATGCAGAACGAAGAATGCGCCAAATAATTAGTGAAGCCCAACCATTACTTCCTTTATTAACTAGAGATGGACATTTCTATGAAGATGGTGGTAATAAGTCCGAAATTATTGCCTTCAAACAAACCGACGATCGCGCTAGTCAACAATTGCAAGAATTATTAACTAGAAATGTCGGAATTGCTGAATCTACGCTTAAATCAAGTCAAAATGATAGTGAAATAACGATCGTCAATGAATATGCTGCTTTCCCTCTAAGGTTAATTCAAGGGATCGATCGAATGCGCGAACATTATGATCGAGAATGCTCTCAAAATAGAGCACGAATTCATAACGACTATCAACAAATATTCTCGGAAATTATCCCACCCGACGCGCGACGGATGGAAGAGATGCAAGATGCTTTCTATGCTTGCTTGGCTTTCGGGATATTAGTACCCCAAAATAATTGTTATCTCTACGAAGTTTATGACGAATTCCGCGATCGAAACAACTCGATTCAACTCAGTCTAATTTGGAGCGAAGCCCTAGAGCAGATATCCAAATCTAACGGTGTTACTGAGAGTCTCAGAGATCGACGAAATAGCATCGTTACTGAAATTCAAAACGATCCCAACCAATGGACAGAAATCTATTTACCGCAACTTCGATCGTTCATTCAACAAGTAGATAAACTCTCCAGAAATAGCCCTAACTACCCTGAAATTAACATTGTACTGGGTGAAGAAGCGACGATCGATCGACCAGCCACAAATGGAGTTTTAAAGCGGCTCTGGGGCTATTTAGACAAGTTAGCTCAAGAAGCTAAAGCCAATCCAATTAACTATAGTAAAACCCTCCAGGCTCAACGCCCAGTTACTAACGATCGAAATTCGTTAGCGGAGCCTTCCATTGGAGAAATCGATGCAGATATTATCGATTCTATCGCATAAATTACACCTAAGAGGATGGTAGGGGTAATTCATGAATTACCCCTACCATGACATCAGCCAAATCTCTAGAACCCTTTACTAAGATCGATATTTAACAAATGCCAATTCTTACACTAATACCACTAGAAGCTCAAATCTCGATCTTAATTCTAGTTATCTTACCAGCAATCGCTGTATTTCTGTTACGCCTTAGTCTTTATAAAAAGCTCGAAGAGATAAACAATAAAATTTCTAGATTATTAGTTGGCGGCGAAGAAGAGGGAATTCAACCAGAGATTGTCAAACGACTGAGGAAACGCTATCAAAAGGCAAGCGAGAAGTTAGAACACGTTAATACTCTCGCTCTCATTGATAGTCTCTATAAAGATGAAAGAGTACGCTTTTTAGTTTTTAAAATTCAATTCGATCGAGCAGATGGCATTACGAGAGCCTTACCAAATTTATTAATCGCCTTTGGCTTAATTGGTACCTTCTTAGGCATCACTAGCAACTTAACTAATATCTCCGAGATCGTAACTGGTTTTAGTGGTAATGGTGAAGATATGAAAGGATTAGTTCAAAAATTGCAAAGTCCATTACAAGACATGGGCATTGCTTTTTCATCTAGTTTGTTCGGATTGTTATTTGGATCGATTCTAACTATTGTTAATACTATTTTTAATACCAGTATCGCCAAACATCAATTAATTGCTAGCTTAGAAGACTACCTCGATAATATCTACAAACCAACCGTTGAAGGTAATACCAGACTGGATACAGCGATCGATCGAATGGTGACACAACAGCAAGAATTCCTGACCAGATTTCATGAAAATGTTGGCGCAACACTAGAAAGATCGTTTGGTAAAGCCGCAAATCAAATTACTGAAGAATGTGGCAGAATTAATCAAATCGCCGAAAATGTCTACACTAACTTCTCGAATGCTGCTGGTACCATCTCTACAGGTGCAAGTACCTTTCAATATGCAGCTAAATCCCTAGAATCTCAGACTAAAACTCTCGCCGAATCTCTACATGGATTTAAAAGTGGTGTAGAAACATTTAAAATAGCAGCTAACCAAATCGAGAATAATAATATCATCCAAAATCTCAGTCGAGTATTAGTAGGATTAAATATCAGCCAACAGGCTTTTACTAATTCGACTCAAACTCTAGAGAATTCACTTGAAGGTATTACCAGCAGCAATAAAACAGCCGCAGAATTAGCCGAAAAAGTTTATCAGAGTTTGCATACATCGATCGCTTATATGGATAATGCATCTACAACTATCGAGCGGAGCGCAAATACTTTTTCAAGTGCAGTTACCTCAATGGAAACTCATTCTCAGACTTTTGCATTTTTTGTACCAGGAATTCAAAAAAGTGCAAAAACTTTTGAGGCAGCGGCTAATAAATTGGAGCAAAATAATATCATCCAAAATCTCGATCGAGTATTAGCCGAATTCAACACCACTCAAACAGCCTTTACCCATTCTACCCAAACCCTGCAAGGTTCACTCGAAGGAATTACCACCAGCAACCAAACAGCCGCACAACTGGCTCAATCAGTTTACAAAACATGGCAAGCCTCTACAAATAAGATTGATGCTGCATCTGCAATGATTAATGATGGGGCGAGTATCTTTCAACAAGCCGCTACCTCCTTACAAGGGCAAACACAAACTTTAGTAGAATTAGTGCCACAATTTCACACTGGAGTAAGTGACTTTGTATCGGCTGCCGATCGAGTTAAGACAAACAACATTATCGAAAATCTAGACGCTTTAGTAACAAACCTTGGCACCACTCAAGCAGCATTTACCAACTCAACCCAAACTTTAGCGGTAGGTGTAGAAGGAATGATGAGCAGTCATCAACAAGCAAATCAAATTATCAAGCAAGTCTATCAAGGGCTAACAACAACTACATCCAGTCTTCAAGAAGGATCTCGTAATTTTGTTAGTGCTACTCAAGTTATCCGAGATAGTTTACCCGCGATCGATCGAGCAGTTAATTCTCTTCAACAAGTTGGCTCAGAAGTAATCAGCCTAAGTAAAAATAACGGCCAAGTTTCTGCATCCACACAAAATGCGATCGATGGGTTCAATCGTAATTGTCTCAAAGTATTGAATAACACAGACTTGTCTATTCAAGATATTGGCACAACAAACAAATCTAATTGGCAATCATTGGTCAATATCTTAGAACCAAAAATTCAAACCGATCGAGAGTCCTTACAAAGATTATTAGCAGTAATTGAAAAGTTAGAAAAAATCGTTTCAAATATTGACAATGCAAATGATAAAGATCGAAGATCGAGAATATTCGGACGCTCATAAAGTAATTAAACTAAAATATTATGTCTAGAAGAACCGATCGATCCCATCAGGATGAAGAATTGAATATATTCCAAGCATTTACAGATCTGATGTCAAATGCGTTCATGATTATCAGTTTTTTATTATTAATTAGTTTGTTGCAATCAATATCAGCCGCTAAAAAACTAGAATCATCTTCACCAATTATCATCGATGAAAAGTCTGGCAACTTCAAATTTCCTTCGGGCAGTGCAGAACTAACACCCGATTTGCGAAAATACATCCAAACAACTATTTTACCCGAAATTAAAAAAGCAACAAAGAAAGGTAATACTGATTTTATCCAAGTAATCGGTCATACAGATAGTCAGGGAATTAGTAACTTCAGTAACCTTGACGGTAAACTGACATCAGCCGCGACTGGAAATGAAAAAATTAATGCTTTGAAAGCTGGATCTAATACCGATCTAGGACTAATGAGAGCAATAGCTGTAGTCCAGTTTTTAAATACCAAAAAGTTAGGAAAAGTTAAATTCAGGGCTTATTCTGCTGGTCAATTATACCTGCCATCTGGCGAACTTGCCAAGATCGATCGAGGTGCAGATGATACCAGGCGCAGGATTGAAATTCGATTTATTCCCTATGGTCAGAAGAAATAAGAAGCAACGCTTTCCACTGGGGTTCTTCTCTAGTCTTCTCTGTTACTGGTAGAGACTATTTTGACGATACGGATAAGTAAAGCTTGCTTCCTTAAGCGTACTTGGTATGACTTAAATTCAGGAATTATCGCTGCAAGAATTTCTAGATTTAAGGTATAGATTGTTGCTGTTTCAACACATTGAGCAAACCAGAGATCGATCCAATCATAATCGAGTACGGCAAAAAGTCTGAGGAGGAACTGCTACCCGTCTAGTTAGGGAAGTTGAACTAGTAAATATCAGGTAAGCAGATAAATAAAATTCCCTTTCATTTAATCAAGAGTGAGGGGGTGAGAGGGATTACTTTCTATCAAGAGATTAAGTAGATCGAAAAGGAGGCAATATATCGCTTATGATTCGGTTGCTGTTTAACTTTATTATCCGTCAAAATTGGATTGACAGGCCACTAGTGTCTTGCTTAAAACAGAGGTCTAGCTGTTTTAACTTTCGCGTTCAGTTCGCCCCGTGGTAGCCGTTTATCCTCTGGGATTTCTGGTAATTGAGTCATCAACACTCGATCTGCTAAATCGTCGCGAGTCACCAAGGTATCAATCTCCGTGATGATTTGGGGGCGAGTGAACTCGAATGTGGCTTTATCGTGGTAAAAAACGGGGTAAAAGTGTCATGCCTAAACACCCCTAACCACCCTTTGATTCTCAATAAGACAAACGAAAAAGGATTCAACAAAGTCGGTAGACCTAGCCCAAACCCTTTTCTAGTGCTGTTTTCAACCAAATCGGAACGAGAGGATTTGAACCTCCGACCCCTACTACCCCAAAGTAGGG
>NZ_JANOJV010000080.1:0-15602 GCF_031418915.1 Chamaesiphon sp. VAR_48_metabat_135_sub
CCCGGTCTTGTTGTTCGCAATGGCACCTCCGGCGGCCGCCCAAACCGCCTCGCCGGCCCCCGGCGTGCCGCTGGACGTCGCAACCCGCCGCGCCGCCATCGTCTCGAACCTGCGCTACGAACTGTCGCTGACCATTCCCGAAGCGCTGGCGTCTCCGCTGTCGGGCTCGAACACCATTCGGTTCTCTCTGAGCGATGCCTCCGCGCCGCTGGTGCTCGACTTCGAGACCAGCGCCGCCAATGTCAAGGCGGTCGATGCCAACGGCAAGGCGTCGCCCTACCGCTACGTCAACGGTCACATTGTGATCCCGGCCGCCTCCCTCGTCGCCGGCGCGAACCATGTCACGGTGACGTTCGACGCCGGTGACGCGTCGCTCAATCGCAGCAAGGACTTTCTCTACACGCTGTTCGTGCCCGCCCGCGCGCGGCTGGCCTTCCCCGTGTTCGATCAACCGGATCTCAAGGGCCGCTGGACGGTTCGACTGGAACATCCGGCGGCGTGGCAGTCGGCCGCCAACGGCGCCGAAACGGCGCGGACGACGAGCGGGGAGCGCACGACGGTGGCGTTTGCCGAAACCCAGCCGCTGCCGACGTATCTCGTGGCGTTCATCGCCGGTGATTTCATTCCCTTTGCGAGAATGTTCGCGGAAATATTCGTTGCTCCAGTCGCGCCGAGCAACACCAACGATGGTGATTTCTGGGGGTAATCTGCGATCGAGTCGCATCTGATACAATGCTGGGACTAGTTTGCGCTGAGTAAGATCGCCGGATGCGCCGAAGATAGTCAATATTTGCGGTTCGGGGACTCGTTCTTGGCGGAGTCCTTGGCGAAACGGGTTTTCTAGTAGATCGATCATTTATTACTGGTGTGGTAGAACTCGGACTAGTGCTTGGTTTTGGGTTGCTGGTGGGGTAGAACCCGGATCTGGGGGGTTTCCCCCCAACCCCCCCATTGAGGGGCGGCGTTCTGCCCCTCAAACTCCCCTGCGTATGGATGGCTTGTGTGCTAGCTTGGAGCGGCATTCGCTCCAATTTAGATTTTAGTTGAAGGTTGCTAGGCGATAAAATCCCCTCCTCGGAGCGAAAAGTGCTGCTGGTCGGGTGACCCGCCCAGTGGTCTTGGGGTTTCCCCTGTCTTGTCTTGTCGTTTTCTTATTCGGGGGAACCCCCGAATAAAAACGCCGCTGTCTCACCTTTTTTGACGGGGAACCCGTCCAAAGGTGAGCCGCAAGTTGAGCACCTTTTCAAGACAGGGGTGCCCGTAGGGCGGGTAAATCTTCGCTTCTTTCTTTCTCTGCGCCCTCTGCGCCTCAATAAAAAAAGATCCCTGCTAAAAACAAGCAACTATACAGGTGTCAAAGCCTTAACCTTACCATCCAAAGATTTCATCAACGAGTCAAAGGGCTTGACGAACTTATCGATCCCATCAATGAGCAGCTCATCCATGACAGCATCTAGATCGATATTAACATCAGAATCCTTGAGACTGGCAACCAATCGGTAGGCTTCATCGACACCCGATTCAATTCGGCTGGCGGGATCGCAATGATCGGCGCAGGCTTCGATCGTGCTTGGTGGTAGGGTATTGACAGTATCATTCCCAACTAATCCATCGACGTACATCACATCGCTATAACTGGGATCTTTCGTACCTGTACTCGCCCAGAGCAGGCGTTGAACTCGTGCGCCGTTGACTGCTAATTCTTGCCAACGTTCGGTCGCGATGATTTTCTTGTATTCTTGATAAGCGACTTTGGCATTGGCGATCGCAATTTTACCTTTAAGGGCGGCGATTTTTTCAATTTTACCTGGATCGGTGGTCTGTTTGATGAAGTGGTCTAATTTACCATCAATATTGGTGTCAATCCGACTCAGGAAGAAACTAGCCACTGAGGAAATATTACTAATGTCTTCACCTTTAGCGGCGCGGGTTTCTAAGCCGCGAATATACGCCCAGGCTGATTCTACATAACTAGCGACAGAGAACAGCAAGGTGACGTTGATGCTGATGCCTTCACTTATCATCTGCTCGGCGGCTGGCAAGCCCTCTGGGGTGCCAGGAATCTTAATCATCACGTTTGGACGATTTATCGCAGCGTGATAGCGACGGGCTTCTGAAATGGTGCTGGCGGTATCTGTGGCGATTGTCGGCGGAACTTCAATGCTGACATAGCCATCGATCCCCTTGGTTTGCTCATAGACGGGGAGCAGTACATCGCAAGCATGACGGATGTCAGTGAAAATCAGCGATTCGTAAATATCGTTGAGGGATTTACCCGCTTTAATTCCAGCGACGATCTCGGTGTCGTAAATTGCATTACCGACGATCGCTTTTTCAAAGATGGCGGGGTTGGATGTGATCCCCAATACGCCACGGGTGGTAATGAGTTTGGCGAGTTCGCCGGATTCGAGTAGATCTCGGCTCAGGTTGTCCATCCAAATACTTTGTCCGTATTCGGTTTCGATCGTTAATAAGGGATTTTGACCTGCTGCTGTCATAATTTTGATTTACTCCAATGGTTACTGACAATCGATTTGAGTCGATCTGGAAGGACGATCGGAAAAGATCCTATTTCGTAGCTACGATCCTTCTACTCTGGTATTTCTTGGATGTTGTGACATTAACAAAACACCAGTCACAACGCATAACTAAACCTAGTTCTAGCGATCGGATCTCTTTGGCAAAGCCTGCCGTAGGTAATCGCTGTTCACCGCATTTTAGCCGATCGACATCTGAATATGTGTATCGGCGAATATAAATTTTCTTAAATTAGGGACTACGTTCGCACTCTTTGCCTTTATCTCAAAGAATTAGTACTTTTCAAACTTTGATCACGATCGGCGGGGGAGCCATTCTCAAAAAGTCGTAAATTAAACTAAGATTAATCTCATCACAAAATAGTTGCATCTTCATGTCACCTAAAATCTCGCTGTGGGCAGGATTCGTCGGCATTGCGGCGACAATTCCCCTCGGACAGTCGTTCGCAATTGCCAAGACTTCAGTCGAGATTGGTGACACAGCTAAGACAATTACGGTCTTAATTACCGAACCGAATAGTTTTGGTTCGGGGGTAATCCTCCAACACCAAGGCGATATCTATACTGTGCTCACTTCGGCGCATGTGTTGGAAAACCGAGCTGACTATAAAATTACCACATCAGACGATCGCCAGTATCAGGCGATTGCTAGCTCGATTCTCCTGGCTCCAGACAAGATCGACCTCGCCGTCGTCCAATTCAAGTCTATAACTAAATATCCCACTGCCAAACTGGGAAATTGCACTGTCTTGCAATCGGGGATGGATCTATATGTCGGTGGATTTCCTGGCAAAACTAGAGCCATCACTGAATCAGTATTTGTCTTAAGGGAAGGTAAAGTCTCAGCCAATAGTAATAAAATCTTTGAGAATGGTTACTCTCTAATCTATAGTAATTCCACCCTACCAGGAATGAGTGGTGGAGCTGTACTAAATGGCGATGGTGAGCTAGTCGCCATTCATGGGCGAGGAGATCGAGATGAAGATGGCACCAAAACTGGATTTAATTTGGGTATTCCTGTCAACCGCTTCGCCACGATCGCGAGTAATATGGGAGTCGCGCTAGGTGGCAAAGTAGCACCTATTCCGCAAGACACCGCACCAAAAGCAGATGATTACATCGCATCGGGCGTACAGAAATATCGAAAACGAGATTATCAGGGTAGTTTAGCAGATCTCGATCGAGCCATTCAACTCAAACCCAACTCGGCTATTGCTTACAACCAGCGTGGTCTGCTCAAACACAAAAAATTCCAGGACAACCAGGGAAGTTTAGCCGACTTCAATCGCGCGATTCAACTCGATCCCAACGATGCTATTGCCTTCAATAATCGCGGTTCACTTAAAGAGAGCAAGCTCCAGGACATTCAGGGCAGTTTAGCTGACTACAATCGCGCCATTCAACTCGATCCCAATTTTGCTACTGCTTACAGCAATCGCGGTCTTCTGAAAGAAAAAAGACTCCAGGATATTCAGGGCGGATTAGCCGACCTCAATCGTGCCATTCAACTCGATCCCAACTCGGCTATTGCCTACAGTAATCGGGGTGCTTTGAAAGAAGAAAGACTCCAGGATATTCAGGGCGGATTAGCCGACCTCAATCGTGCCATTCAACTCGATCCCAAGTTGGCTAACGCTTACAGCAATCGCGGTGCTTTGAAAGAAAAAAGACTCCAGGACATTCAGGGCGGATTAGCCGATTACAATCGTGCCATTCAACTCGACCCCAACGTTGCGGCTATTTACAACAATCGTGGTTTGCTCAAAGCGGACAAACTCAAAGATATTCAGGGGGGATTCGCTGACATCAATCGCGCGATTCAACTCAACCCCAACTATGCTATTGCCTACGCCAATCGCGGTATCTTGAAAGTGGAAAAACTCCAAGATGTTCAGGGTGGATTAGCTGACTACAATCGTGCCATTGAGCTCAACCCCAATTTTGCCACTGCTTACTATAATCGCGGTGCTTTAAAGGCGAATCAACTCCAAGATGCTCAGGGCGGATTAGCCGACTACAATCGCGCCATTGAACTCAACCCCAATGATGCTGGTGCTTATAACAATCGTGGTTTGCTCAAAAAGGAGAAACTCCAGGATGTTCAGGGATCATTAGCCGACTACAATCGCGCCATTGAACTCAAACCCAACTCTGTTAGTACTTACAACAATCGGGGTAATCTTAAAGTTGAAAAACTCCAGGATATTCAAGGCGGATTAGCCGACTATAGTCGCGCTATTCAAATCGATCCCAATAATGCTAATGCCTACCAAAATCGCAGTATCATCAAATATACTCGTCTGGACGATCGATCTGGCGCAATTGCCGACATGCAACAAGCTGCAAAACTATATGAAGAGCAAGGTAATACTAAAAAGTATCAGTTAGCGATCGACAAACTGAAAAAATGGCAATAGACTTAAAGAAACCCTATTTTTTAGCTAGAGAGTGGATGTTTGCGGTACGATCGAGATGTATTTTTACTGACTAACTCTAACTATCATGGCAGCAGAACCAATTACGCCAGCAATTAGCGATCGCATCTGTAAGCACATGAACGACGATCATGCTTCCGCAGTGCTTACTTACGCTCAAGTCTACGGCAAATCTCCCACCGCAGCAACAGCCGCCATGAGTGCGATCGATCCCTTAGGTATGGATCTTACCGCCCAAGTCGATGGTAACACCGTCAGTCTGCGCATTCCATTCGATCGAGAACTCACAGATTCCGAAGACGCTCACCAAGTCCTCATTTCCATGATTAAATCAGCCAGAACACTTTCTGCCTAAGCTTTTGAGAAGAGGGGGAGACGGGAGACTGGGGGACACTGGAAGAGGAAAAGGACGCAAGCGTCCAAATTCACTGCCCCTTTCCCCTTTCCCCTTTCCCCCTTCCCCTCAAATCAGGTGTGGACGACACGACAAAAATATCAGTTTTCCACACCTATCACAACTTAGTGAAGTAGAAGATGATGTAAATAGCTCAGAAATAGCTCAAAGGAAACTCAAAATGAACTTTTCTATCCAATCGATTTACAACTGGTATCGCGATTTGTTACGGAATCCCAAATATCGTTGGTGGGTGGTAGCTGCATCCGTTGTTTATATTGTCAGTCCGCTCGATATTTCTCCCGATATTTTCCCTGTAGTTGGTTGGATTGATGATGGTATTGTCATCTCGTTATTGATTGCTGAAGTCTCGCAAATTGTCAAAGAAAAATTACAGGAACATAATGTTCGCGCTGAGAAGGCAACCGCAACTGTTCCCACTGCGACCGTTGATATAAATGCCGTTCAAGTAGACTAGAAAAACAGATTTACTCTCTTCTAAATCCTCTAGTAGGGGCAATTCAGGAATTGCCCCTACTAGAGGATTTGTATTTCTAGCTGCGGTTGCGGGCGGGAACTCGATCGCCTCGTTCTAGCTTCACTTGTAGGCGATTTAAGACCAACCAACCGATCGATCCACTCGCAACTATACCGATCGAGATTACCCCCATCACCAGGGCATTTTCACCGCCAATTAGCGCAAAAATTGTCGCAACTATCCAAGCTACTAGAGCGATAACGACGATCGATTGTTTGGCAATTTGAATATTTTTATGTGCGGTTCGACAAGTATGACAATGTTCGGTGTGGCTATGATATCGATCGAGTAATCGATCTTTATCTAATGCTGGTTTAAAAGATTGTCTCGGGAACGGATCGGCTTGATAATCATTCAACCATTGTCGATATTCAAACACGAAGACATCAGCTTTTGTCGGTAGATAAAATGCCTGACTAAAATTCTCGCTTCCACCACTCTGTTCTAGATATCGTTCCTGATGGTGGAGGAAAATTTGGTCATCTTCTAAGATCGCATTATTATTAATGTGCGAATACCATTGAGGCGTATTCTTAATAAAGAATGCTGGAAGTTTGCTTGCAAATTTAAATGGAAATCTGGCAAAAACTCGACATTCACCCTTCCTTGTCGGCGTGGCGTA
Source organism: Chamaesiphon sp. VAR_48_metabat_135_sub (assembly GCF_031418915.1). NCBI lineage: Bacteria > Bacillati > Cyanobacteriota > Cyanophyceae > Gomontiellales > Chamaesiphonaceae > Chamaesiphon > Chamaesiphon sp. VAR_48_metabat_135_sub. The sequence continues at coordinate 6,527 of NZ_JANOJV010000080.1, forward strand.
AACTACTGTAATTGTTTCGCCTAATTGCTTCGATGTCAGCGCGTGCCACATCAAAGATGGAGCGATAAAGGTGGTATTCTGTCTGCCTAGTGTACCCTTACGCGGCCCATCTGCCCAAGTACCTGTAAATCCAGACTTATCTGAAGAAGTTACTTCCAATTCTACCGGACTTGCATTCGATCGCTTACCCACACTATTGTGATGCGTAAATGGTAAATGACTCGGATCGAGCACATTTTCCATCAATGTCAGCGCATCATAAGGCAAATCCCGAAAGGTATTTAACATCACCCAGCCATCTGTCGGCTTCCCTGCTTCCATCGGTACCGGAATCATCGGAATGGGTGTATTCTCGGCTCTTGTCGCCGTACCTGGATAGATAAATAATAATCCCTGCTCGACCGCAGTTGGTAGCGACTTCACGCAAGCTCGACGAGAAGTTTCGGCTTTAGCATCGGGTAATTGCTGGGGGATGCGATCGCATGTACCATTACCTGTAAATGCCCAACCATGATAGGGACATTCTAATAAACCATCTTCAGCGATTCTCCCTTCCGATAGTCTAGCTAAACGATGGGGACATCGATCGTCAAATGCTCGCCACTCTTGGGCTTGGCTATCCCACCAGATAACCAAATCTCGATCGAGTAATGTAAAAGGTGTAGGTGTAAGTTTATCCAGATCCTCTAAATAGAATACCGGATACCAAGACTCGATCGGGTCGAATCTCATTGGCTCATCTCCACCTGCTGTTATTAGATCCGCTAACACTGCTGCTGTCATAGTTAATGCTTACCCGATGCAAGAGAACTGCTTTACACTTCGTTACATACAGGATAACAATCGATCGCAGGTTGAAGCAAGAAGTATTGAGGTTATTTAAAATACACTACTCTCTACACTCTACTCCCTACTCCCTAATGGATATAATGCTATTAACGAGCCACTAGCCACCAGCCACGCCCTCATGGATACCAAAGCTTTTAAAAGATCGCTCAACCAATCGGACAACTATCATCGTAAAGGATTCGGACATCAAGCCGATGTTGCTGTTGTCTTGGAATCAGAATACCACAGCGATTTGATCCAAGAAATCCGCGATCGAAACTACACGCTGACTCGTGGGGATGTCACGATTCGATTAGCTCAATCTTTTGGCTTTTGTTGGGGGGTAGAAAGAGCGGTAGCCATTGCCTATGAAACTCGTCAACATTTTCCTACTCAGCAAATTTGGATCACGAATGAAATCATTCATAATCCTTCTGTCAATCAACGGTTGCGGGATATGAAAGTTAACTTCATTCAAGTAGAAAATGGAGTTAAAAATTTCGATCCGATCGGTAGTGGCGACGTGGTAATCTTACCTGCTTTTGGTGCCAGTGTCCAAGAAATGCAACTATTAAACGATCGAGGCTGTACGATCGTCGATACCACATGTCCTTGGGTATCTAAGGTCTGGAACACGATCGAAAAGCACAAGAAAAAAGACTATACATCGATTATTCACGGTCAATATAAACACGAAGAAACTGTTGCCACTAGTTCCTTTGCCGATAAATATTTAGTCGTTCTAAATATGGCAGAAGCAAACTATGTTGCTGACTATATTTTAAATAATGGCGACTCGCCAGCAGAGAAACTTCAGCGCAGAACTGAATTTATGACCAAATTTAGTAAAGCTTATTCCGCCGGATTCGATCCAGATATCGATCTCGAAAAAGTCGGTATTGCCAATCAGACTACCATGCTCAAAACCGAAACCGAAGCGATCGGTAAATTGTTCGAGCGGACGATGATGAAAAAATACAACACCGCCGAATTGAACGACCATTTTCAAAGCTTTAATACTATCTGTGATGCTACCCAAGAGCGTCAAGATGCCATGTTCGAGCTAGTCGATGAACCACTCGACCTGATGGTCGTAATTGGCGGCTATAACTCATCTAACACCACACATCTACAAGAAATCTCGATCGAGAATAAAATTCCTTCGTATCATATCGACAGCGATATCCGTATTTTGGCTGATAATCAAATCGAACATAAACCCTTGTCTAAAGAACTAGAAATTACTAAAAATTGGCTCCCAGAAGGGAAAATTGTGGTTGGAGTTACATCTGGAGCTTCTACCCCTGACAAGGTTGTCGAGGCGGCGATCGAACGGATATTTGCGACTAAAAGCGGATCTTTTTCTACTATCAACCCAATCGCTTAGGCTGTTTGTAGGTATCGCTCGAACAGCAAGATTCAGTCATCTGAAAATTGAAAGACTACTGGATAAAAGAGGAAGACTAAATTATTTTCCTCTTTTTCTTAATCTTTAATAAAACTATTGTTTTCGATCTAAATTAGCGAGTTATCATATTACTTATGAATTGAGGTGCAATGGGTGCTCCACACATTAATAGCTGTTATTGTCATTATTCTAATATTTTGCGCGTGGTTGAGCTATCGCAAGCGACTGCGTGCATATAGTCGGCGGTTGTCGGGGCTGGAGTCTAGCTCCCTGCGACGACCTTATAAACGGATGACTAGAGATCCTGAAGAGCAATACGTCGAAGGTGTCGGCTATGTGATTGGCGATCTCAGTTGTACTTACAATGCTCGATCTCCCTATATCCGCTGTGCGGTGAATCCAGATGGTCTCTGTCAAGATTGTCGCCATTATCAACAAGCGGAAGAATGAGTAATATTGTTCCATGCCTAAAAATTGAAATCATTACAGGTAAAGGCGATCTTTTGAACCTATGACAAATTCTGACTCAACACCGATGCTGACGGCAATTCAGGAATTAATCGATGTTGTCTTCAAATTGCGCGATCCTGATGGCGGTTGTCCGTGGGACTTGGCGCAGACACCTGAAAGTTTGACTCCATATATCGTCGAGGAAGCTTATGAAACAGTACACGCAATTCGGAGTGGCGATCGAGCTGCGATCGTGTCAGAATTGGGTGACTTATTATTGCAGGTAGTCTTACAAGCTCAATTGGCTAGTGAAGCGGGGGACTTTACACTCGAAGATGTGGCGCAGGGGATTAGTGAGAAATTAATCCGCCGTCATCCTCATGTCTTTGGCGACGTGCAAGTTGCTGATGTTGCGGAAGTGAAGGCGAATTGGGAACAGATTAAATCGATCGAGAAAGGTCAAATGACGGCATCATTTAGCAATAAGCTCAGTAGTTATGCCGAGAAGTTACCACCCCTAACCGCAGCCGTAAAAATCTCAGAGCTGGCTGCATCTGTGGGGTTTGAATGGGCAAGTGTCGATGGAGTGTGGGCAAAGTTTGATGAGGAATTGGGCGAGTTTAAGGAAGCACTCGCTACTCCCGATACAGCCCATCAAGAAGCGGAATTAGGCGACTTATTATTTACGGTAATTAATCTGGCTCGATGGTACAAACTCGATCCAGAACGGGGCTTGAATGGTACGAATCAACGGTTTATCGATCGCATCCACCAGATGGAAAGATATACAGATCGTCCGTTGACAGATTATACGATAGTTGAATTAGAATCTCTCTGGCAACAGGCAAAGCAAAATTTGGCAAAAGCTAAACATAGTTGAATTAAGACATAAACCCGACTTTTTTGAAAAGTCGGGTTTATAGCAGCACTAGTTTTTATCGTCCCAATCGCCTTGGTGATTGCTATTTTTAACCAAGATTGGACGTTTAAGTCCCATTGCTTTTTAAAAACTAGCCGCTACTCACTAATTTAAAATACTTGTTCCACACCAGAAATTTCAGGAATCATATCGCATAATTTGCGCTCGATCCCCATTTTGAGCGTCATTGTCGAACTAGGGCAAGAACCGCAGGCACCTTGGAGACGGAGTTTGACGATTGGACCATCGATCTCGACTAGTTCTACATTACCACCGTCAGCCATCAGGTAGGGACGGAGAGTATCGAGGACGGTTTCAACGTTGACAGGATTGAGTGTTAAAGCTTCAGACATAGTTTACTAAACCAAATTGAGAATTATCATCGACGGAATCGATCTCATCTCGATCGTAACCGATTATTACCGTAAGTTGCTAGTTCTAGTTTTGGTAAAGGGTAAGAGGTTTTAGGGGAAAGGTTAAAGAAAATACTCATCATTTCTCCCACACCTACACACCCACACACCCTACACCCACACACCCCAATATATTTGGTGAAAATTAGGAGTTATTAGCAAGATCGGTTAATTTTTGGCTGACGATCGCAAAAGCGATACCGCGATGACTAATACTGCGTTTAGTCTCCTTGGACATTTCGGCGAAGGTGAGTTGTTTTGCGGGGATATAAAAAATCGGATCGTAGCCAAATCCATCGACACCGCGCGGGGAAGTAAGAATTTCACCCCGACAAATTCCTTGGGCTTCGGCGGCAATGGTACCATCGGGACGAGCGACAGCCACAGCACAGATAAATTGCGCTTGTCGTTGGGATGGATCTGGCAAATCGCTTAATTCACGTAAGATGCGATCGATCCGTTCTTTATCGCTATTAGCATACCGTGCGGAATAAATTCCTGGTGCGCCATTGAGGGCATCCACTTGTAGCCCAGAGTCATCAGCGATCGCCCAACAATTCAACGCGATCGCCACTTCTGAGGCTTTCAGGCAAGCGTTAGCGGCAAATGTATCTCCTGTCTCATCTACATCTAATTCGGCTGGTTTGAGGGCTAATTCCCAGGGGCTATTATGTAGGTATGCTTGCATTTCTCCCAGTTTGCCAGGGTTGCTGGTGGCTACAATTAGTTTTGTCATAATTTAGTGGATAGTGGATGGTGAATAGTGGATAGTGAATTTACCTGAATTTTTATAGACGTTTATTTTTAACCGCAGCGATTCGCGCTCCTCGGCTTTACCGAGGGTTTAGTTCACCAAGCAGCGAATCAAGACAAAGGTGCAGAAAGCGCAGAGGACATATTGTGGGGATTTTTAGATATTTTTCGGTGACGATTAGTTCGTTCTTGATTTTAGCTAGTTCTGTGCCAGTTTTTGCGGCTTTTCCGCGTCCGACTCTGAGTCGGAATGGGATGGTAGCATCTGCTCATCCGTTAGCTAGTCAGGCGGGGGTGGAGATGCTGGCGCGGGGTGGTAATGCGATCGATGCGGCGGTGGCGACGACTTTGGCGATTTCGGTGTTGGAGCCTTTCGCGGCGGGAATTGGTGGCGGGGGTTTTATGATGGTGAAGATGGGGACAGAGATGAAGTCTCTGGATTTTCGCGAACGCGCCCCCCAAAAAGCTACGCGGAATATGTATCTGGATGGACAGCGGAAGGTACGTCCGAATGCTAGTTTGGAAGGACATTTGGCGGCGGGGGTACCAGGAACAATTGCGGGATTAGCAGCAGCGCATCGTCAGTATGGTAAGTTACCCTGGCGGACGGTGGTTGCGCCGTCGATTAAGCTGGCGCGGGATGGGTTTAAGGTGAGCGAACTTTATACCGAGCAGGCGAAGTCAAAACAGAAACTACTCGCGAGTAATCCCGCTGCACGGCAGATTTTTACCAATAATGGCAAACCGCTCCAGCCAGGAGAACGCTTAATTCAGCGGGATTTAGCACGAACATTAATTGCGGTGGCACGGAATCCACAGAATTTTTATACCGGATCGATTGCCAGGGCGATCGATCGCGATATGCGCCTCAATCAGGGCTTAATTACCCTCGCAGATCTCCAAGCATATCAACCTAAGTGGCGAGAGCCGCTCTGTGGCAAATTCCGTCAATACAGCGTCTGTTCGATGGCTCCACCCTCATCTGGTGGCGTACACTTATTGCAGATCTTAAACACGATCGGCAGTACGGATTTAGCAGCTATGGGTTGGCATAGTCCCGACGCACTCCATCTACTGATTGAGTCGATGCGGATTGCCTATGCCGATCGATCGACACATCTCGGCGATCCTGATTTTACCAAAATACCTGTGTCGGCTCTGACGAATCCTGCTTATGCAGCCAAACGTCGTCAGGAAATTAATCTGGAAAAAGCACGTCCTTCGGCAACGGTACAACCAGCAACAGTAGAGATCTTAAAACAATTCGATTCTAAAGTTTCTGTACAAAACCCACCCGCGACTGAAGTGCGGGCTAGCGGCTCAAACCCGTTAAAACGGGTTGTTACCCAACCAGTCTACTTGAGTAGACTTGCACCATTAGCCCGCGATTTATCTGCGGGTGGGATGGGCACGAAGCTAATATCCGAATCGATGGAAACCAGCCACCTCACGGTTGTCGATCGAGATCGGAATGTTGTCAGTCTGACATTTACAGTTAATTATCGCTTTGGTGCGGGAGTCGTCGTTCCAGGAACAGGGATATTATTAAACGACGAAATGGATGATTTCGCCATCGCACCTGGAGTGGCGAATGTGTTTGGATTAGTCGGTGGTGAGAAAAACTCGATCGCACCTGGCAAAACCCCTCTATCTAGTATGACACCAACGATCGTCACTGAAAACGGTAAATTCCGACTGGCGATCGGCGCACCTGGCGGGAGTACGATTATTACTACCGTGCTCCAAATCATACTAAATGTCTTGGAATACAAAATGGATGTCGGGGAAGCTGTATCGGCTGGGCGAATTCATCACCAATGGCAACCAGATCAAGTAAATATCGATCCGTGGGGATTCGACCCTTCAACACTAGCAGAATTGCGGCGACGAGGACACTCGATCGAACCGCGTAGTTATTGGGGTAATGCTAATGCCATTCAACAATTACCCGATGGTAGACTGCAAGGAGCCGCAGATCCGCGCGGGGAAGGAGTCGCACAGGGTTTTTAATGGTTTTTCTTACTCCCCAACACCCCCACACCCCCACACCCCCACTCGCGACAAGCGATCGCGCCCAATCGTGATTTACGAATATACTATAGGTATCGAGACGTAGCCACCGCCACAATCTAGCCTCGTGCCACCGCCTGTTAAGTTAAAAGCTATGACCACCTCTGCTACGACTACCGCACTACTCCAAGAGATTTTCCCATTTCCTCTCGACAAGTTCCAACTTCAGGCGGTGGACTCACTCAACTTAGGCAGATCGGTTGTAGTCTGCGCCCCGACTGGTTCTGGTAAAACTCTGATCGGTGAATATGCTATCCATCGCGCCATTAGACAAGGGCGCAGAGTGTTTTACACTACCCCACTCAAAGCTTTATCAAATCAAAAATTTCGCGACTTCAAAGCCGAATTTGGTGAGGATAATGTGGGCTTGCTCACTGGTGATATCTCCATCAATCGCGATGCTCTAGTCGTCGTCATGACTACCGAAATCTTTCGGAATATGCTCTACGGTACTCGCATCGGTGAAGTTGGTACCTCGATGATGGGTGTCGAAGCCGTGGTGCTGGATGAGTGCCACTATATGAATGACAAACAGCGCGGTACAGTTTGGGAAGAATCGATCATTTACTGTCCGCCCCACATTCAACTCGTCGGACTTTCCGCGACCGTCGCCAATAGCAAGCAATTAACCGACTGGATTAGTCTAGTTCACGGCCCGACCGATCTGATCTATTCTGATTATCGCCCAGTTCCTCTAGAATTTCACTTCGTCAGCCCCAAAGGAATCGCGCCACTATTAGATCCCAATACCGCCAAACTCAACCCTAAACTCAAATCCCATCGTCCTCCAGGTAGCCGCAAACAAGAAGACATCCCCAGTATCGGTTTTGTCGTCAGCAAACTCGCCGAACGGGAAATGCTACCCGCGATTTACTTTATCTTCAGTCGGCGCGGTTGCGATAAAGCTGTAGCGGATATGTCCACACTCAGACTCGTAAATCCTGAGGAATCGGCGCGGCTGAAGATCCGCATCGATGAATTTCTTGATAAAAATCCTGAAGCTGCGCGGGCTGGGCAAGTAGAACCCCTGTACAAAGGCGTTGCAGCCCACCATGCCGGAATTTTACCAGCCTGGAAAGTACTAGTCGAAGAACTGTTTACTCAAGGCTTGATCAAAGTCGTCTTTGCTACCGAAACCCTCGCAGCCGGAATTAATATGCCCGCGCGGACGACAGTTATTTCCAGCCTCTCCAAACGCACAGACCAAGGACATCGCCTCCTGACCGCCTCGGAATTCCTCCAGATGGCTGGACGTGCCGGAAGACGGGGTAAGGACGTGGTGGGCTATGTGGTTGCCACTCAGACCAGATTTGAAGGAGCGAAAGAAGCAAGTGATTTTGCGACATCCGCACCAGATCCGCTGGTGAGTCAATTTACGCCTACCTATGGGATGGTATTAAATCTACTCCAAACCCATAACCTCGAAGAAGCTAGGGAACTAGTCGAACGCAGTTTCGGCCAATTTACCAAAACCCTCCATCTCCAACCCCAACAGCAGGGAATTAATGATATCAAGCGGGAATTGATCCAGCTCCAAGAAACCCTAGGTAAAGTCGATGGTGATGTCTTAGCCGACTACGAAACAGCCCATTCTCAACTCAAACTAGATCAAAATCAGCTCAAAAATCTTCAACTCTATACCGAGCAAGTCCACGCGGGACAAGTTAGCAAACTCTTGCCAGCAGCATTACCAGGCACAATTCTCAGCCTCAAAGGTAAGCATGTCCCCGTCGCCACCCCCCTCCCAGCCGTCTTGGTGAGCAAAATCGCCGGATCTGGCTACAAACCCGCCTTAGTCTGTCTGGGACAAGATAACCGTTGGTACGTCGTCAATCATCAGGATGTCGTCGCCGTCCATAAGCATTGGTCTGACTATACAGGTAAACAGCGCGTCTCCCCCGTAGTTTCCCTACTCCCGCCTGCGGATATGCCCCTCAAACCAGGACAAGTTCGCAAAGGTATGAGCCTAACCGCTGAAATTGCCCAGAGCATTCCCACCGTCGAACCACCAGCAACGGATGAATTAACCGCCCAAGTCAAAATCGTCACCGAGCTGAAATCGAAGCTCGAAAATCATCCGATCTGGGAAGCTGGAAATCCAGCAACCCTACTCAAACGCTACCGTCGTCAATTCGTCCTCGAAGAAGAGATTAAAGATCTCCAGGATAAACTACAAGGACAACTCGATCGACATTGGCAAGAATTTCTCAATCTGATTGAGGTATTGCGTCAAGT
>NZ_JANOJV010000081.1:0-6168 GCF_031418915.1 Chamaesiphon sp. VAR_48_metabat_135_sub
TTTAATGGCGAAGATTCACCCAGTTGGGAACGTCCTTTATTTCCACCTGCCAACCGCATCCCATCGGGATATGTCGATCATTTGACCTATCAATATCGAAGATGTCGAATATTTCTTGAGGGTGAAAACGTGGTTAGCGCAGCATCTCATCCTGGTGATAAATTGCCAAGAGATTTATCAGCACAAACTTGGGAATGTGCTATTCCTTATGTAAAAAATCCGAAAGGTTCGTTTCCACTTCGACTTAATTTAGATCGATCTCTTTGGCGAGATTCTGCTGTATTTCTTCAATCATCTGATTCGTCAGTTCGTCCACGTATTATCGATTGGATTGCGGATCTAAAAGATGCGGATCTAATTGAAGAAATCATTCATCTTCAAGTTCTAGGATTGACTGTTGATAATGCTAAACCGTTGGGATGGACTAGCGCACAATTTTCTGCACCAATAATTTATCTAACTAATCGAGATTTGTGGAGTAGTTTATCAAAAGCACTGAAAATCGCTGAAGAACATCAACAAATATTTAGATCGTTCAAAGGTAGTCCATATCATACTTTAGCTGAAACTCTAAAGAATGGTGATGCTGGCAAACTAGCTGGAACTCTAAATGGAGAATCTCGATATTGGGCAACACTCGATCGAGAGTTCCAGATTCTACTCGCAAAACTACCAGAGGATAAAACGATCGATGCTAATGGCACCACCTACGGAATCAAGGAATTACCACTCTGGACAGAAACCGTTCAAAGAGCCGCCCGTCGAGCATTTACAGATTCGATCGAGTCTATCCGCAACTATGAAGCTAGAGCCAAAGCACTGCGATCTCTAGAGTTCCAACTAGCTAAATTACGGGGTGAAGAAAAAGATAAAAAGACTAAGAAAACTAGTAAAAAAGTTCCAGCTAATCAACAACTTGCACTATTATGACTACCACTAAATCGAACAAGTCACCACAGCTAGAACGAGCCGAAAAATTCTTAGCCAGTTTACATAAACGGATTGACAAAGATAATGGAGCCAAAGCCGAACTCAAACGAGCATTATCGGGTGAAGAACGACATATTCGGAATACTTATGCTCTAGTTTTACCTTATTTAGGAGATGTAAAAGAGTGGCAGCAAGATGTCTGGATTTTAGTTGCTGCTTTATCGGCTTATTATCCCCAGGAAATTAGAGCAGAGCAACGAAATTTTGGATCTAGTTGTCGGGGACTAGATAGTAGTAATGATTCTGGAGGTGTAGATCGTCGCTTTCGGGCATTACTAGATACTTCTTTGACAGATATTCGATCGCCTTTGACTAATTTGGTTCGTCAGATGAAATCTAAAGGTGTTCGCGTTGATTATCCTCAGCTTTTAGTAGATCTACTGCAATGGGAACACTCCAATCAGTATATCCAAGATCGATGGGCAAGAACCTTTTGGGGTGCTGCTGTTGCCGATTCGGAACCCACCCCTAACCCCTCCGAGGAGGGGAATAAGAGGGAAGAATCCTAGATGGGGAATTCAAATTAATTACTGACATTGACTAATCAGGCGTTGCTGAATTGATGTATGAAACCCTTGGTAGGGGCAATTCATGAATTGCCCCTACCAAGGTTTCATACATCGCATAATTGGTGAATCATACATGGAATCAGCAACGCCACTAATCATTTCTATCCGTCCACAAACTAGGAATTTATCATCATGAAAATTGAAATTCACATTCTCCAAAGCTTCCCTCCTGCCAACCTCAATCGCGACGAAAATGGGATGCCAAAATCCACTGTTTTTGGTGGTCGTCCCAGAGCCAGAATCTCTAGCCAATGCCAAAAACGGGCTGTCAGACTGTTCTACCAACAAAATTCAGATCTGCAACCCTCCCATTTTGCCCAACGTTCGAGAGCATGGATGCCAGAACTAAAACAACTATTACTTAATGCAAATATTGCAGAGGCACAGGCTGAAATTGCTGCAAAACTTGCGCTAGCAGTGCTAGGAGCCAAAATTGAAGGCGATGGGGTAGTCGAGTCTAAAACAATTCTCTTTTTGGGTAGAACAGAAATTGCCACAATTGCCGATATTTTGACTAAAAACTGGTCGGCAATTGAACCTAGCCTCCAAGCAAAAGAACCAAGTCTGCCAACTAAAGAACCCAACGTCCCTAAACTGATTGAAAAAGCTTTAGCTGATAAAGGTAAACCTGGCGATGTGGCGTTGTTTGGGCGAATGATGGCGGCATTACCTACCGTTAATGTTGATGCTTCGGTGCAAATGGCACACGCGATTAGTGTGAATACTTTACAACAGGAATTCGATTTCTTTACCGCTGTAGACGATCTGGGATCTGGTGAAGACCAAGGTGCAGATCATATTGGTGAGACAGGCTATAATAGCTCGACTTATTATCGATATACCAATGTCGATATCGAGCAACTAACCAAGAATCTTGGCTCATCAGAATCGGTACAAGATGTAGTTAAAGCCTTTGCACAAGCTTTTGTGCAAGCCATTCCTAGCGGACATCAAAATAGTTTTGCGGCACACACTCCACCAGCTTTAGTAATGGTAGTAGTTCGTAAGGGTCAACCAATTTCGCTCGTCGATGCTTTTGAAGAACCCGTGCGTCCTAATGGTAACAAAAGCTTACTAGATAATGCCGTAATAGCGATCGATGCTCATTGGGCAGATCTGATTAAAATGTACGGTAACAAAACTGAGTATGTTGGCGTAGTTACTCGATCGAAATTAGCCGCAGGTTTAACAAATCTCAAAAGCGAAGAGAAAGACTCAGTTGAAGAGCTGCTAACCGCTGCTTTCGCGATCGCATTTCCAGGAGCCTAGTCACTATGACAACTTTATTAATGCGAATGCGTGCGCCGATGATGAGTTGGGGCGACCATAGCCGCTTCACTATCCGCGACACGCGACGAGAACCAACCAAATCGGCAGTAATTGGGCTGCTCTGTGCCGCCCTCGGTCGTCCCCGCTGGGAACCAGTTGATGATTTAGCAGCCCTCAAAATGGGGGTGAGAGTCGATCGAGAAGGCGTGATGTTATGCGACTATCACACCGTGATGGATAGCATCAGATCTAGCGGTAAACCAGGTGATACGGTTTTGAGCGATCGATATTATATGGCTGATGCCGATTATCTGGTTGGGCTAGAAGGCGATCGATCTCTACTCGAAACCCTTAATATTGCTCTAGAATCTCCTTGCTGGCAGCTTTACTTCGGGCGCAAAAGCTTCATTCCTAGCTGTCCGATCGGGATTGGAATTGTTGACTCAGAGCTAGTCACAGCCCTTCAGCAGCACTCCAATTTGTCAAAAAAGCCGAAACACCCTCCCGAATTGCGGTACGTGTTGGAGGTCGAAAATGGCTTGGATACGCGGCGAGATGTGCCCCTGGATTGGCAAAAACGATTATTTGGTAGTCGATGTGTAGAGACAAAATATCTGGAGGTGGTGACATGTATCTCTCCCAACTAATTTTGAACGATCGCGATCGCAAGGTACTCCACGATCTCGGCAATATTCACAATCTGCATCGAAGTATCATGCAAGCATTTCCCGATGAAAAACGGGAGCAAGCACGAGCGAATTGGCAGGTATTATTCAGGCTCGAATCCGATAGTAATGTCCTGCTAGTGCAGTCAGAATTAGAGCCAGATTGGGGTAAATTGCCTTTGACCTATCTCCGTCAGCAGCAGTGTAAACCATTTCAGCCAGAAGTCAGTCAATTTTCGGTCGATCGACTGCTCCGATTCCGGCTCAAAGCTAATCCCAGCAAACGTGACAAGGAAACGAGAAAAACTGTCGGTTTATATTATCAACCCGACCAAGAGGCTTGGTTTACACGACAAGCCGCCCAGCATAGTTTCAGTGTAGAGGGGCTGGATATTATTCCAGCGGCTAATTTATGGGGCGCAAAAGCCAAGGGTCAACCCCAAATCAAAATTCACACGGCATTATTTCAAGGCGTTCTCAAGGTGCAAGATTCAGCATTATTTGTGAAGGCTGTTCGGCAAGGGATCGGTAAGGGTAAATCTTATGGATGTGGTTTATTATCTTTGTCCAAATTGAGTTACTAGAGAGCCAGGATAATTGGGATTTTACAACGACTAGAAGTCGTCGCTAATGATGCGAAGTCCACCTACGCGGACTGAATTTTCTAGTCCGCGTAGGCGGACTTCGTAATCCGAGCGGCGATTTCAATCGCACGGCTTTCTGATTATCAATTTCGATCGATCTTAATTCTCAACCCGGAAAGTTTTCTGCCGAGTTGATTAGTTAATCTAGAACCATCAACACAAATTTGCTCTACCGCAACTAAAAATTATGGAAATAACTACTAACTATGGCTACATTACGCACATTACCAAAATGCAGAGACAACATTAGTTTTCTCTATTTTGAGCATTGCAGAATCGAACAGGACGAGCGAGCGATCGCAATTTTCAAGGAAAAGGATAAATTTCTGATTCCCTGTGCCAGTATTGCCACTCTATTGCTTGGTCCTGGTACGAATATTACTCATGCAGCGATCAAAGCTCTGGCTGAAAGTGCCTGCGATGTGCAGTGGGTGGGTGCGGATTTATTTCGCTTCTATGCCAGTGGCAAAGGCAGTTCGGGCAATACCAAACGACTGCTACACCAAGTCAATATCTGGGCTGACTCGATTAAAAGACTCGCTGTCGTGCGGGGCATGTATCAATTTCGGTTTAAGGATAACCTACCGGAGGATCTTACCCTGCAACAGATTCGCGGACATGAGGGGGTGCGAGTGCGAACTCTCTACCGTCAATTGAGCGATCGAACTGGAGTAGAGTGGAAAAATCGCGACTACAAGCAGGAGAATTGGCATGATGCTACGCCGATAAATCAGGCTCTATCGATCTCTAATAGCTGTCTGTATGCTGTCTGTCAGTCTGCCGTTCATTCAGTGGGTTACTCTCCAGCTCTAGGTTTTGTCCACACAGGTAAACCTTTATCCTTTGTCTATGATATTGCTGACTTGTACAAGGCGGAAACGACGATTCCGGCTGCCTTTGAAGCTGTAGCTAGTCCCTATACCGATCTAGATTCGACTGTCCGTCGGATGTGTCGGGAAAAATTTAGCGATGCTCGGCTGATGCACCGGATTGTCGCCGATATCGATCGACTCTTGCAATATGGCAATCCCGATGATGAAGCAGAGCCATTTTGCTTCCTTTGGGACGACCAATTGGAATGGGTGGAAGGCGGCAAAAACTGGGGGGATAACTAATGGTGGTCATCATTCTCGAAAATGTCCGTACTAGTGTCAGGGGCGAACTCAGTCGGTGGCTATTTGAAGTCAAGGCTGGTGTCTTCACTGGACGGATCTCGGCGTTGGTACGCGAGGAACTATGGCTGGAGATCGAGCAGAAACTCGGCAAGGGTTCGGCGATGATGATCTATCCAGCTAATAACGAGCAGGGCTTTAAGGCGAAAACTTTGGGCAATCCTGGTCGGATGTTGGTTGATGTGGAAGGGCTATTATTGGTGAAAACCAGCTTACTCATCTAATCGATCTTCGATGTCGGCAATAGTTCTTGAATTTTTGCCGAGTTGGTGAAAATCTCAGGAGATTTCTCCAGAGCTAATAGCTGAAACCCAGTAATTTCATTAGGACTCGATCGGACATAGGAGGTATGAATTTCGTAAAACCTAGATAAGATCGCATATTATGGAAGAGTTTTCCCCATATATGTGGGGGTGTTCCGCAAAAGGTAAAGTTTATATTACTGGAGTTCGTCGTTTTCCCCATATATGTGGGGGTGTTCCGGCTTGCTCTGTCTTTCGATCTAAGGCTTCAATCGTTTTCCCCATATATGTGGGGGTGTTCCGGTTTGTATCTCGCACGGATGGCGATCGTGCTAAGTTTTCCCCATATATGTGGGGGTGTTCCGATTACAGCACTCGACTCGTACCACCATTATCAGGTTTTCCCCATATATGTGGGGGTGTTCCGAGATCACCTCGAAAATGGTGCTGATGGTGAATGTTTTCCCCATATATGTGGGGGTGTTCCGCAGCAAATCCATTTTGCGGTGTGGAGTAACCAGCGTTTTCCCCATATATGTGGGGGTGTTCCGGCGTAAAATTCGCTAGATCGTGCCTAACAGATAGTAATAGCGTGGTGTGTGGGGATTGTGGGTTCG
>NZ_JANOJV010000082.1:0-8431 GCF_031418915.1 Chamaesiphon sp. VAR_48_metabat_135_sub
AAAACAAGCAATCGGAAACAGCAGATATTCAAAGAAAAATAATTTCCAGATAAATTGATAGAAACTAGCGATCGAGTCTTTTTGTTCTAAATCTATATCCTGACTGCGCCACCATAATAATCCAAGTAATCCAGCATGAGAGATAACTAAGAACCAAGTATTAAGGGCTGGTGAAATCAATATTCCCGCACCAATAGTAGCTAAATAAGCGATTGTAATTGCCCAACGAGTAAAATTAAAAACGTTTGGCTTGCCTAATGCTAGCGTGAAAGTCTGAATTTGATATTGTCGATCGCCTTCAATATCTGGGACATCTTTAAAAATAGCAATTGCAATGGTAAATACTAAAATAAATAGAGTCAAAACCCAAATACTAGGCGGTATCGTATCCGTACCTGTAAGAACTCGATCGAAATGTAAAAACAATCCTAAATTAACAATACAACCTCGAACTGTCAAGATACAAATAGCCGCCAACAGCGGATACTGTTTGAATCGAATCGGCGGCAAAGAATAAGCAGTCCCGATCGTTAAACTTACCGCAACTGTTGCAAACAACCATTTACCTAGACATGCAGCGATCGCAATCGCCAAAATACCTGTAACTCCAACGATCCATTTTCCTTGGATAATCGATAAACTACCACTAGCTAATGGTAGATCGGGTTTATTTACTCGATCGATCTCCACATCATAGAGTTGATTCAATCCAACAATATAGATATTCCCCAATAGACAAGCAATCCAAGTTCCTAACAGTTGGATTGCATTCATCGATGAGATCGAACTATGATTGGTCGCTATGGCGATCGAATAGAGCGCGAACACACTCAGACTCGTCCCAATAATTGTATGCGGGCGAGAAAACTTCCAAAGTTGTGATAGATACATTCGGAATAGGTGATAAAAATTGAAATGGACTAAGGCATGGAGACAGCAGTTGTGTCGTTGGCGCATTCTCTCCCCCAGGAGAATCGCGTTAGAATACCCTCATTGCCAACATACTCTATATGACTTCGATTGCTACTCTGACTGCAAATTCTACCTGGATGTGGCGCGGACATCAGATTAATTATCATACCGCTGGAGACACGGGCGCAGCAGTATTACTAATTCATGGTTTCGGGGCTTCCGTCGGACATTGGCGCAAAAATATTCCCGTACTTGCCGAAAGTTGTCGGTGTTATGCGATCGATCTGATTGGTTTTGGCGCATCAGATAAACCCAAACCTAGTCCCAAACTTGAATATACCTTTGAAACCTGGGCCGAATTAATTGTTGATTTCTGTCGAGAAATAATTGGCAGTCCGACAATATTGGTCGGTAACTCGATCGGCTGTGTGGTCGCTTTACAAGCTGCTGTAACTGAACCAAAATTATTTACAGGTGTGGCAATGCTCAATTGCTCCTTGCGACTATTGCACGATCGCAAACTAGCGCAGATGCCCTTATATCGTCGATGGGGCGCACCAGTCCTCCAGTCTATCCTCACTATACCAGCAATCGGCAATTTCTTTTTCAAGCAGCTCGCCCAACGAAAAGTCGTTCGCAAAATCCTCTTACAAGCCTACCATCGCCCTGAAGCCGTCAGCGACGAACTAATCGATATTCTGATGGCTCCAGCCGCAGACGCGGGCGCAGCGGATGTATTCCTACAGTTCACAGCC
Source organism: Chamaesiphon sp. VAR_48_metabat_135_sub (assembly GCF_031418915.1). Classification (NCBI taxonomy): domain Bacteria; kingdom Bacillati; phylum Cyanobacteriota; class Cyanophyceae; order Gomontiellales; family Chamaesiphonaceae; genus Chamaesiphon; species Chamaesiphon sp. VAR_48_metabat_135_sub. The sequence continues at coordinate 1,668 of NZ_JANOJV010000082.1, forward strand.
TATTCCTGGGGGCCATTACCCGAAGATCTCTTACCGCAATTATCATGTCCTGCGATCGCGATTTGGGGTGCAGCCGATCCGTGGGAACCGATCGAGCTAGGGCGCGAATTGATGAATGTATCTACAGTGAATGAATTTGTCGAACTCCCGAATGTCGGTCATTGTCCCCAAGATGAAGCACCAGAATTAGTCAATCCCATTCTCATCGAGTGGATTCATAAATTGGGTCGCAAGAATATATCCGCTGTTGAGTAGCAGCATGGGCTAAAATTACCTTAACTAGATGAAGTTATTTCGGTGTTAAGTCACACAAAATAAACATGGTACTAGCAGAATCTAAGACAATTAGCTTTGATGATTTTATCGCCTGGTTGCCAGAGCGATCTGCATTTCGCTACGAACTTAGAGATGGAGAAATTTTGGAAATGCCCAAACCACGCGGTAAACATTCGGAAATAGCTGGTGAGATATCGGGCAAACTATATCTAGAAATTACCCGATTGGATTTACAGTATTTAATCCCGCGAGAATCGATCGTTAAATCGATCGATAGTAAGTCTGGTTATGAGCCAGATGTTATCGTCTTGGATAAAGGACTGCTAGCTCAGGAGCAACGGTGGGAGACTGAATCGATTATTACTCAAGGTAGTTCGGTAAAATTAGCTATCGAAGTTGTATCGACTAATTGGCAAGATGATTATGCTATCAAACAGATTGCTTACCAAGCACTAGGTATTCAGGAATATTGGATTGTCGATTATTTAGGATTGGGCGGACGAAATTTTATCGGGCATCCCAAACAGCCAACTATTTCAATTTATTATCTAGTTGATGGCGAATACGATCTACATCAATTCAGAAGCAATGAGCGAATTGTATCTCCAACATTTCCCGATCTAGAACTATCGATCGATCTACTTATTTAAGAAAGTATTCCTAATTTGATGCAATATTCCCCCGATTTCTCAAAATTGCCGATTCCAGAGGATGATGGCGGATGTAATCATCTATTAGGTGAAAGATTGCCCGCCGTGATGCTTGCTTCAACTCGTGGTAATCAGTTGGACTTGTCAGCTATTCAGGGAAAAGTTGTGGTTTACTGTTATCCAATGACTAAGCAACCTGATGTACCGATACCGGATGGATGGGAGAAGATTCCTGGTGCGGCGGGTTGTACTCTGCAATCTTGCGCTTTTCGCGATTTTAATGCTGAATTACAAGTTTTGGGAGCGCGTATCTATGGACTCAGTACACAAGAGTCTTTATACCAACAGGAAACTGTTGAAAGACTCCACTTACCATTTGAGCTGCTCAGTGATGCAGATTTTGGATTTACAAATTTGTTGCAATTGCCAACATTTGAGGTGGAAGGTAAGCGATTAATTAAGCGACTCACCCTGATTGCCGATGGTGGCAAAATAGTTAAAGTCTTTTATCCAGTTTTCCCACCAGACAAAAATGCGCAAGATGTCTTAGATTGGTTCGTGCAAAATGCCGATTAAGTAATGGCAAAGATGTTAGGCTACAATCAGAAAGGCAATAAGATTTTTAATCTGTGATTCTGATGGCAAGATTTACACACAAGACACAATTTTATGGATTACCAAGATATCATTACAATTGAGCCTGGAAAACGCAGTGGCAAACCATGTATTCGGGGAATGAGAATCACTGTAGCTGATACATTAGAGTATCTAGATGGTGGAATGACACAAGCAGAGATTTTGATGAACTCATATCAGAAGATATCAAAGCTTGTCTAGAGTTTACAGCCGATAGTGAGAAAAAATTATTTGTGAGTTTGTGATGAAATTACTATTGGAAGAAAATTTATCAAGTCAGATTGTCCGTAAAATCATCGATTTATATCCTGATTCGGCACATATCAAGAATTTAGGGCTAAAAAATACTGATGATAGTTCAATCTGGGAATATGCAAAGATGAATGATTTTGATATCGTTTCCAAAGACGCTGATTTTTATCAGCGCAATTTACTTTATGCTGATGCTCCCAAGTTTATCTATCTGTGGATTGGGAATAGTCCCACGATAGAAATAGTTGAGATATTGAGAGATAATTTTGACACGGTCTGTCAGTTTGAAAATAGCGAATCAGCAAGTATATTAGTATTGGAATAATGGTGGCTTAAATTACACGGCTCAGGAGTATCCCAGTAGGGGCAATTCATGAAGCGGCGGTTTTATTCGGAGGTTCCCTCCGAATAAAAAACCGACAAGACATTGCCCCTACTGAGATACTACCCTATATACACAAGTCTGGATAGAACCGAGCCATATTTCGATCGAGTCTTGTGGAATCGATAGGATTCTTGTACTATAGAGGTACCGTTGAGCAGCGATCGATCGTGACACCTGAAATCATTACCCGCACCGAGCAACTCCGCACCAAACTCCAGTCGGCTGGCTATGCTTATTATGCTCTGGATAATCCAGTGATGGAGGATGCCGTATATGACAGGTTATATCGAGAGCTGCAAGATTTAGAACAGCAATATCCCGCATTAGTTACTCCCGATAGCCCCACGCAACGAGTCGGCGACCGTCCCGCTTCGGGGTTTGTTTCAGTTAAACATAATATCTCGTTATATAGCCTGGAAAATGCTTTTGACATGGCAGAATTTGCCAAGTGGGAGGCAGGTTGGCAACGGAAGTTAGAAACGAAAGATAGTGCTGAATATGTCTGCGAATTAAAAATCGATGGTTCAGCGATCGCGTTAACATATAAGCATGGTTTATTGATACGTGGTGCGACTCGCGGCGATGGCGATGCAGGGGAAGATATCACCCAGAATGTCAAGACGATTCGATCGATTCCACTCAAATTAAACATCGAAAATCCACCCCCAATTGTCGAAGTTCGGGGCGAAGCTTTCTTACCCATCGCTGTATTTAACCAACTCAATCAGGAACGAGAAAAAACAGGCGAACAATTACTCGCAAATCCGCGTAATGCCGCCGCTGGAGCATTACGCCAATTAGACCCCAAAATGGTCGCCCAACGCAAATTAGATTTCTTTGCTTACACGCTACAAATCCCTTCCCAAACTAATTTCAATAAACATTCCCAATCCCTAGAATTGCTAGAAACAATGGGATTTAAAGTCAACCCCCACCGCACATTATGCCCCGATTTAGCAGGCGTGGGCGAATATTACGATCGCTGGAATACCGACAGACTAAACCTAGCCTACATGACCGATGGAGTCGTCGTCAAAATCAACGATCTCGCCCGCCAACAAGAATTAGGCTTCACCAACAAATTCCCCCGCTGGGCGGTAGCTCTCAAATATCCCGCCGAAGAAGCACCAACGCGAGTCTTAGACATCGTAGTAAACGTCGGCAGAACGGGGGCAATTACGCCCTTGGCGCACCTTGAACCAGTCCAATTGGGAGGAACCACCGTCCAACGGGCAACGCTCCATAATGGCGATCGAATCGCCCAATTAGATCTTCGCATCGGCGATACGGTAATTGTCCGTAAAGCAGGGGAAATTATTCCCGAAATCGTCCGCGTGTTGACGGATTTGCGCCCGTCTGGGACGTTGGTTTTTAAAATGCCCACAAATTGCCCTGTGTGTGACTCGATTGTAGTCAAGCCAGAGAGCGAAGCGGTGATGCGCTGCGTCAATCCTAGTTGCGCGGCAATCCTCAAGGGTTCATTAGTGCATTGGGTGAGTCGCGATGCGATGGATATCAATGGTGTCGGCGAGAAATTAGTCGAGCAATTAGTCGATAGTAAATTGGTGACTTCGATTGCCGATTTATACGATTTGACTGTTGAGAAATTAATGACGCTAGAGCGGATGGGCGAGAAGTCAGCAACGAAAACTATCGAAGGAATCGCTAATTCTAAATCCCAACCTTGGGCGCGGGTATTATATGGTTTGGGAATTAGACAGATTGGGAGTAATGGTTCAAATATTCTGACAGATAAGTTTACCTCAGTCGCACAATTATCCCAAGCTACTATCGCACAGATGGAAGGTATCTATGGAGTCGGTTTTGAGACAGCTCAATCTGTGAGTATGTGGTTTCGACAACCTGATAATATGAGTTTGATCGATCGACTAAAAGCAGCGGGATTGCAATTCGATAAATCTTCAGAGCCTATTGTTGAGGCGGCTAGTCAGATATTTGCCGATAAAACGTTTGTGATTACGGGTACTTTGCCAACAATGAAGCGGGATGAGGCAAAAGATTTGATTCAGAAAAATGGTGGGAAGGTTTCGGATTCGATTAGTACTAAGACTGATTATTTAGTTGCAGGTGAGAAGGCGGGATCGAAGTTGGCGAAAGCGGAGAAGCTGGGGGTTAAGGTGATTTCTGAAGAGGAGTTGCTGGGGTTAATGGCTGAAAGTTAGATGATCGAAAGTGCAAAGTGCTCATCGTAAGACTTCTACTGATGAATCGCAGTTCACTCTACATCTTTCTCCAGAATATCTAGTTTATTTCAGCGACCAAATTGGCATTTCATAAGTAGGATCTGATGCTTTCCAAAGTGATACACATTTTTCATGTTGGTTAATTTGAAAGGCTACTCCGTTAGCTGGCCCGTATCTTGTTACGATAAGCTCACAAGGAATAGACGATCTAATTTCAACTAACTTTTGCATCGACCAATCATCTTTTTGTAATATTTTCTTGATTCTATTTAATCCTTTTAATCCATCAGAAGGCATTTTATCGAGTCTAACAATCGCATCTACCCACCCGTCAGTAACTGGCTTAGGAGATAAATATGTATAGCAACCTAACTTGTGCCATTCTTCTAAATCAAAGATTATTTTGTCTAAATAATTATTACTATTTTATCTCAAACTATCTAGACTCGCTAGTATTCTGAATCACAGTCGTTAAATATTGAGTCAAAGTCAACGGATCTACACCCAGATCTCCGCGCTCATTCGCCGCCAAAATTCCCGCTTGACTATGCCACCAAGCCGCAGTTGCGACGACTTCTGAAATAGCCAAATCTTCCCGACTATTAGTTGCAATTAAACCACCGATTAATCCTGTCAAAATATCGCCGCTACCACCTCTAGCTAAGGCTGGAGTACTATCAGGAATAACGATCGAATTACCATCAGCTCCCGCAATCACAGTCCTCGCTCCTTTGAGTAATATAATTGCTTGACTAGCTTGCGCTGCGGCAATTGTAGCGGTGAGTTTATTAGCAGTGGGGATTTTGAGAAATAGCCGCTTAAATTCACCGAGATGGGGCGTTAAAATTGTTGGGTGTTCGCGCTTTGATATTGTCGTTTCGATGCCCAATTTGGCGATAATATTTAGCGCATCGGCATCGAGAATAATTGGACAATTTGCTGCTAGGATTTGTTTAACTATCTTTGATGGTCGATCGGTTAAACCACAGCCACAGGCGATCGCTTGATACTTACTAAAATCTAGTTCGGGTAATGATTTAATCGTCCCTGCTTCGGTTTCAGGACAGCCGATAATTAAGGCTTCTGGTAAGTAGTTTAATAATAGTGGTCTGAGCGAATTTGGTACGGCAATTGAAAGCATCCCCACCCCCGTCGCTCTCGCACCCAATCCAGCGAGAATTGCTGCGCCTGCATACTGCTCGGAACCGACTATTAGTAATAAATGTCCTTGCTGATATTTATGGGTGGTTGCTGCTCGATCTACAGGCAAATTAGCAACTGCTCGACTAGTCGTCATCCCGCTGATTGTCGGCTTTTCTGCTAGTACAGTATCGATGTCTGTCAATAGCAGATCGAAATCGATTAGCTCAGTTTTGCCTAAATATTCGATCGCTTGCTCCTGTAAGAAAGCTAGTTTCCACAGCCCCAAACAGAGTGTATGAGTAGCTTTAATTGCAATCCCTAAAACAGCCCCAGTATCTGCATGAATCCCCGAAGGTAGATCGATACTGACTACTGGAATTTTGGATAGATTAATTAACTCGATCGATTCAAATAGACTACCGGTAATTTCCCGATTTAAACCAAACCCAAATAGTCCATCGATAATAACATCACAATTACCTAAACTTTCGACATTTTCAACTATATTGATGCCGAGATTGGAAATATAGGCATAATGTTGATTAGTCAACTCCCGCAACTCTTCTGACGGGACATAAATTGAAACTTGATAACCTTGAAACCACAACTCACGTGCAACGACTAGCGCATCGCCACCATTGTGACCCATTCCGACTAATATTCCCACCCGATTCGATCGAGGGTATAAAGCTTGAAATCGTCTCGCAATTAATCCCCCCACCTTTTCCATCAGTGCAGCGACGGGCATTCCTGCTGCAAATATCTTACCTTCGATTTGCTGCATCTGTTCCGTGGAAACCAGCAATCGATCTAATGATTCAGAACGACTGAGAATTATTTTTGGCATTAGTGATAGTGATACAAAATAGTGCTTAGAATCGCTCTAATTCTCGCACATAATAAGTCTGATAATTTTAGTACTGAAAATGCTTAAAGACTTGCTCTAATTTGGGGCTTTTTGGAGGTTATTCCGTAACAGGTCTAATAATCACTCTAATCTAAATAATAACCACGATCGTATAAATCGCCTAACAAAGAAACTCCTAACGAAGTCATTAGGAGTTTCTCTATACTAAATATTAAGCTTGGCATCGAGCTATTTTGACAGGGGGCAACCCCCCAACTATCGTCGCCGCAATAGCGTTTCACCTCCGAGTTCGGGAAGGGATCGGTGTGGTTCCACTATGCCATAGACACCAAGCAGGTGTACATCGCTGC
>NZ_JANOJV010000083.1:0-30023 GCF_031418915.1 Chamaesiphon sp. VAR_48_metabat_135_sub
GTGTTGGGGTGTTGGGGTGTTGGGGTGTGAGTTTGGACGCTTGCTTCCAAACTCACTATTCACGGCCCTTTACCCTTTACCCCTCCCCCTAAACTGGTGGTGGCTCATTCAACAACAACCAGTACATACCTAATTGTCGAATTGCTTCTGAGAACTCGACGAAATCTACAGGTTTGCGAATATAGCTATTGCAGCCGAGACTGTAACTATCGATCGCATCTCGTTCCTCGCTGGAGGTCGTTAAGACAACCACAGGGAGAAATCTGGTGTTTGGATCTGCTCGTAAGTGACGCAGGACTTCTAGTCCATCCACTTTCGGTAGTTTTAAGTCTAGCAAGATCACAGATGGTTTGTTGGTGATATCGCGCCCTGCGTACATGCCCGTACCAAACAAATAATCTAGGGCTTCAACACCATCGTGAGCGACAACAACCTCATTGCTAATGTGATGGCGTTTGAAGGCACGGATCGCCAATGCTTCGTCGTCTGGATTGTCCTCCACTAGCAGAATAACTTTATTGTTTGCACGCTCAGTCATAATTTATGCCGCATTTTAAGTAAGTTGAAAGTTAAATTAAATATTTAAGAGCTAATAGAATTAGATATTTAGGAGTCGATCGTCGATTGTTGACTGTATCAATTATCAATGATCAAACTTGTTCCTCTGTCGCTAGTGTAAAATAAAACGTTGCGCCCTGTCCCAAGGCTCCTTCTGCCCACACGCGCCCCCCATGTCGATGCACGATGCGCTGCACGGTAGCCAGTCCGATGCCATTGCCAGGGAATTCGCTGACACTGTGCAATCGCTGGAACGGGGAAAATAATTTGCCAACATAGGTCATGTCGAACCCGACACCATTATCGCGGACAAAGTAAGTGGGATGAGGAGTTGCCGATTCTTTCGCCGCGACTTCAGCCAAAATACCAAACTCAATTCTTGCCTGAGCTGTTTTGGCAGTAAATTTCCAAGCATTATTGAAGAAGTTCTCCAGCACCGCTTGGAGCAAACGGCTATCGCCTAGATCGATCGCCTGAGGTTCGATGATAAACTCTACTTGCCGTTCTGGATGAGCTTGTTGTAAATCGGCGCAAATCTGACGAGCACATCGGCTCAGATCGACAGATTCTCGGCGCATATCACTCCGAATCACCCGCGATAGCGTTAGCAGACCGTCGATCGATTGTCCCATCCGTTGGGTCGCTGCCCGAATCCGCCGCAAATAATCGCGACCATTGGGGTCCAATTGCTCGTGACAGTCTTCGAGCAATGCTTGACTGAAACCGTCGATACTGCGTAAAGGAGCGCGGAGATCGTGAGAGACGGAATAGCTGAAGGTTTCTAGTTCTTTATTAACCGACTTTAATTCGGTCACGGCTTGCTGTAGTCCTTGGTTGAGATCTTGAACGCGTTGCTGGGCTTGCTGACGATCGATAATTTCAGCTTGAAGTTTTGCCAATAGTTCGGCATGGTGGAGGGCAACGCCTAAATGATTGGCAATCTGCCGCACAAACTCGATTTCCGTTTCCTGCCATTGGCGCGGGGCACGACATTGATGGATACAGAGCAATCCCCAGAGGTGGTCGCCCTGCAACAGGGGTACGATCAGGTTGGCGCGGACTTGAAATTGGGCGAGGATCTTGATGTGACAATCACTCAATCCAGCATTGTGGATATCGGCAACAGCCTGTACCCGACCCTGTTGGTAATGGACTGCAAATCGATCGCCGAAGCAGTGGTCGTGGATTTTGTTGACCATTGCGGATGAAAAGTCGGCATCGACATCTTCAGATACAAATTCACCATCGTTCCAATGAGATTCGGGATAGAAGCGAAACATGCCCACTCGATCTGCTGCCATCAGTTGGCGCACTTCGGTGGCGGTAGATTGAAAAATTGTTTCTAGGTCTAGAGGGCTGCGAAGTCGAGTGATTACATCGAATAAGGCTTGCTGCCGATTTAAGTGGGAATTTGCTTGACTTATTTCCCATTCTAAGGGTTGAATTTCGTCTGTGAGCATCTGTTGCAGTCGATCGAATGCTGCTTCGTCGCGACACAGGTCGCGTAATTTTGCTAGTAGTGCTGGGGTCATAAATTGTAGATGTTATATCCCTTCAACAGGGGAAATATCGAACGGAAAAATGCCAACCGCTGTCCTGCCATGAATTTTGGCTACCGCACCATCGATCGACAGTGTTTGTCCGGTGGGAATATACGCGCCAGTAGGAGATAATGACGATCGTGATACATGCGCTCGATTACTGTAAGATTGTCTCTAACTCGAATGTGTGGATACTCATACTCAACCGATCGATCTGAGTCTGGGTATAATTGTAGAATAAACCCAGATTGCATCCTCAGAATACCTTGTCCCTGTTCCAACTGTGGCTCTACTTGGCTCCACCTGTCGCGGGTGCGGTTGTCGGCTATTTTACCAATGATGTCGCGATCAAAATGTTGTTTCGTCCATATACGGCGAAATATGTTGGTAAATATCAAGTTCCATTTACCCCTGGTTTGATTCCGAGCAATCAGGAACGATTGGCGACCCGGATTTCTGATACGATTATGGGTTCTTTGCTCACACCCGTGGAGCTGCAAAAGATTGCCAAGCGGTTGCTGGAGGTGGAGCGTGTCCAAGCAGCTATTACTTGGCTGCTGCAATTGGCTCTCGATCGCATTCAAGCCGATAAGGAGCAGAAAACGGTGAGAGTGCTTGCCAATATTCTTAAGGATTTATTGGGCGAATCTTTTCCCCGCTGGTTGCGTGTTTTAGCGCGGAAACCGGACTTTTTAGAGCCACAGTTAAACCAGATCTTCGATCGATTAATTCTGGAATTTGAGCTAACCGATCCTCAAGCTGCGCAATTAGCCGACTGGTTGATTAATGTCATTTTACCACCAGAAACACTGCGGCTAGCCACGATCGATTTTTTGACCGATCGGAATATTCAAGTTATCGACGAAGGTTTGCGCGAACAAAGTAGCGGTACTTATTGGGTAGTTGCCAATCTATTCGGCGTAAAGAATGCCCTCAATCGTTTCCGTACCTTCTGTTTAGACGATCGCGAAAAAGCCAATCAAATTATTTCCCAACTAATTATCGCCCTCAATATTCGCAATCGCGTCCAAGAATTATTACGCGACCTTTCCCTCCAAAATTTACCCGTCTCTACAGTTAAACAACTCCGCAAAACTGTCAGCGATAGCGTCCGTAGTTATATTCAGACCAAAGGAATTGAATTAATTCAAGGATTGACAGACTCGGCAGATTGGGATGGAATTGCTAACGTTGTCATCAGTCGGCTGCGCAGTTCGACTATTTTAACATCATCATTAGATGTCGTCAGTGAAGAACTAGCCATCATAATCGATCGATATCTAGAGCGCGATCTCGAACAAATTGTGACTCAAGTAATTCCGATTTTAAATATCGACCAAGTGATTATCGATCGAGTGAAAGCAACTTCCCCCGCCGATCTCGAAGCCGGAATTCAAGGCATCGTCAAAAGCGAACTTCAAGGCATCGTCAACCTCGGCGGAGTCCTGGGTTTTATCGTCGGTTTAATGCAAACAGGCTTTCTGTGGTTTCAACACTAAAATAGATCGTAGATCGTAAGTGTTTTGAGTTGCCAAATTCAACCCTAAAGTGATATAAAACTGGATAAGTTTTAGGAGGGTTAAATCTCTCGCTCAATCGGCGGATATTTTCTGCTGCGCAGTCAGAGCGGCAACTGTAGATGTTTAATTTCTGGTCTCAACTGTACGATTGACGACTTACGATTGACGACTTATTTTAATGATTAATTAAGTTTTCCACTTGCAAAAAACTGCTATGTTTTTAAATACTGGAGAACTTTAGTCTACTTATTTACGTCTGGATTCTTATAGCCACAAAGTTAGCCCCAGCTCTAACTTCGCAAAATCTACGCATCTCCCATCAATCCATCTACTCATCTTCATCCCGATCGCTTAGATGGATCTCTTGCGGAAATCGAGAGTTGGGAGGTGAAGATTAAATAAAGTAGTGTGGGAAAAGTTTTGCCAGCCACTTGTAAAAGGAGTTAAATAGAAACTCATGCCTAGTGTTAAAACTCGAACGATCGCTCAACCCAGATCTACAGGAGATACAGTACGTACCTATCTCCACGAAATCGGTCGCGTTCCACTGCTCACCCACGAGCAAGAGATTTGCTATGGTAAGCAAGTGCAAAAAATGATGCGGCTCCAAGGGGTCAAGGAGAGCCTAGAACAGACCTTAAATCGCCCACCGACCAGAATGGAGTGGGCGAATAAATCTGACCTGACAGAGACCGAACTCGATCGAGTCTTACTCTTAGGACATCAAGCCAAGCAGAAGATGATCGAAGCTAATCTGCGGTTGGTAGTGGCGATTGCCAAAAAATACCAGAAACGCAACCTCGAATTTCTCGACTTGATTCAAGAGGGTTCGCTGGGATTGGAGCGGGGAGTCGAAAAATTCGATCCGACTAGAGGCTATAAGTTCTCGACTTATGCTTACTGGTGGATCAGACAAGCAATTACCCGTGCGATTGCCCAGCAAGGTCGATCGATCCGCTTGCCCATTCATATTACCGAAAAACTTAACAAAATCAAGAAAACCCAGCGGGAATTATCCCAACAACTAGGGCGCAGTGCTACCTCAGTCGAAATTGCCGTCGCACTCCAACTCGAACCCGCACAGATCCGCGATTATCTGAGCATTGCCCGTCAACCCATCTCGCTAGATGTCCGCGTCGGAGATCGTCAGGATACCGAACTCTCGGAACTGCTCGAAGATGATGGCATTTCGCCAGAGAAATACACAGTCCAAGAATCTCTCCGCCAAGAACTCCAAGCCACCCTTGCCGAACTTACCCGCCAGCAACAGGACGTAATTAGTTTGCGCTTTGGCTTAGAAGGCGGTACGGAGCTATCTCTAGCTAAGGTAGGGGAAATCCTCAATCTCAGCCGCGAACGGGTGCGTCAACTAGAACATCAAGCTCTATCCCACTTCCGCCGTCGTCATAGCAGTTTTCGCGACTATGTAGCCAGTTAAAGAGATTGGATCTAATGGCAAAAGGGTAGGGGTAATTCATGAATTACCCCTATTCTTTTTTAGGCGGTGCTGACAAACAGGAAAAATCATCCTGTTTGTCACCCATCAATGTCCCGATCTTCAAGCATCCACTCTTGCAGATAGAGGAATGTCTAATTTTGTTGCAAAGTAGTCTTAGATATCAATAAATATTAGATACTAATGAATAGATATCCTCTGCCGTATTCACAGCAAAGTTGCCATCTACTCGCTGCCAACATCCACCTGATTAAATGGATTCTCGCTAAGTTTGAGAAGGGGTTGGTGTTTATGATAGTCAATACATTATTGCAGTCCATTTTTAGCAGCAAAAACCGCTGGTGTACTAGCGTAGCAATTGCAGTCTTAGCGATCCTGGCCGGTAATACTACCGCCCTAGGGGATAATCCCAATCGATCGATCATAGCTCCAACTGCAAACGGAATATACCTTTATGGTGAATCAGATCGACCTGATGTCGTCGGCAAAGAATATATTATTTTTGAAACTTTTGGTAGCAAAACGATCGGTGCTTTTTATCTACCTCGATCGGAATTTAGTTGCTTTTATGGGCAATTTAAAGGGTCCCAGTTGAATGTGACCTTAATCGATGTATTCGATCGTCAAAAGTACAATTTCACCCTCGGACTCAATTCCAGGGGTCTAACAGCCAGCAAGCAGCCAATGATGGGCGAACCGACCTATCAACCCCTCGGCAAAATTAGCGATAACGATCGCCAAATCTTAGCTGCTTGCAAGCTGCAACTTGCAGATCGGCGTTGATGAAGTAATCAGTAACTGTTACGGAGCAATCGAATATAGGAATGATTTAGTGTAGATGTAAGCCCTGAAAAGTAGGGTGAGAAAAATTTAGGAACTGCTCCTACCCTACTTTTCGAGCTGAGATTTCAGTAGGTAGGTTTGCTGAAATCACCACCGCTGCGACCACCAGCTCCTTCGCGGGGACGCGCTTTGTTTACCTTGAGAGAACGACCCATCCATTCCGCACCGTCAAGATTGGTAATGGCATTATCTTCACTGGCATCGTCAGACATTTCCACAAAGGCAAAGCCACGCATTCTGCCAGTTTCACGATCTGTAGGGAGTACAACTCGTTTGACTGCACCGTAATCCTCAAAAACTGTTTTCAGGTCTTCTTCGGTGGCTTGGTAGGACAGGTTTCCGATATAAATGGTCATGTGAAAATCAATAAAGCTGGACGAGAAACTTTACCGTACAGTTGGCAGACGAGAGTTGGACGTTAGCACCAAGGCGACGGAACTAAGTCTGGAATATTACCGCTGGTAGATCGATGATTTGGGATCGACTATCTCTAGGAGATAGTCATCTAAACCTCAAAATTTACCAGCGATCGCACTGAACTAGTAATTATCCTTTTCATCATACCCGATTACTCGGTTTTCTGAGTTATTGCCAATCACAAATTCAGTACCTTTGCTAGTTATCTAGTAATTGAGTAAATGTACTTACAAGCAATCTAGTCAATATCGATCGATTGTGGTCCTTGTTGTTTGCTAGATCCAGTTTGACTGCTAGTGGGCGTAAATCCTGCTTCTTTTTCTAGCCATGTTTTCACGGGGTCATCAGTCAGATTGAGCCGCAGCACCCCAGAGATGAAACCGCTACAAAAGGCTACTGGTTCTTTGGTCAGTTCTTTAAGAATGGGTGTCAGTTCGTTCAAAAGCATAGGATTTATTGGACTAACCTGAAGAATATCTGCTATTCCGATTTTAGCGTGTAATTAGTGAATAGTGGATAGTTGGTTTTATCGAGCTGTTTCAGCGTCAGCTTGGGGTTTTGGTCTAGGTTGCGGTTTCGCGTTGACTTTAGGTTTCGATGGTTTAAGAGGAGCTTGCTCTTCATTAGCTGCTGCGGCTGCTTTATCGATATTGCCAGCTTTCACCCAACCTTGAAGATTACCAGTCTCCGATTGAATCAATACCCACTGTTTATCATCGCTAGTTTTGACGATGGCAACTTTGGCATTAAATGCCACTCCACCTAACTTTTCAGCCCCAGAATTAGGCTCCTTCTTTAGGGATAAGCCATCTTTCCAGACGACTTTGGCATCGTAGGCTTCAGGTGGGAGCTTTTCAGGTGCGTTGGGATTTTGCGGAGCTTTAACAACTGGTGATTGAGTGGGTTTAGCTGCCACAGATACTTTGGCTTTGGCTTTGGGTTTAACCGCGCTCGATTTACCACCATCGCGCTCTTCGGCAAAGATTGGTTTGGGCGGACGGGTACTCATCTGGGTGACGAAGAAATAGTACCCTGATGCACCTAAGATTCCCACCAATCCAACTAATCCAGCCAGAATACCAATGAGTAATTGCAGAGATTTTAGTGCGCCGTTCATGGTTTAGGTATTAGGTGTTAGGTATTAGGTGTTAGGGGTTTAGAAATGAGTTTTTATTGGTTAGGGATTAGAAAAACGCTTGCGTTTTAAAGCCTAAAGCCTAAAGCCTAAAGCCTAAAGCCTAAAGCCTAAAGCCTAAAGCCTAAAGCCTAAAGCCTAAAGCCTAAAGCCTAAAGCCTAAAGCCTAAAGCCTAAAGCCTAAAGCCTAAAGCCTAACCACTAACTTGTCTTGAGGCTAATCTTGCTTTGCCAGAATTTGCCCAGTCTTGGAGAAATTGGATTTGGGCTTGAGCGGTGACGGCGAGAGGGATCATTTGACTGGCTGATTCTAGAATATCATCAGTGGTGAAATCGCGGTTTTGACTAAAGCCGATGTGCATTGCTTCGATCAGGGTTTGTTCGATTTCGGCACCGGAAAAATCGGGCGTTTCATATGCTAATCGATCGAGATCGTAACTTGCAAGGTTATGGGGACGGAGTTTAGTCAGGTGGACGTTGAAAATTGCCCGACGTTCCGCTCTGGTGGGTAAACCAACGAAGAAGATCTCGTCAAATCTTCCCTTGCGGAGCATTTCGGCGGGGAGTGAGTCGATATTATTCGCTGTTGCAACGACGAAAACGGGTGATGTTTTCTCTGTCAGCCAGGTAATAAAGGTACCGAATACCCGACTCGATGTACCTGCATCACCTTTCCCATCTACACCCGCAAAAGCTTTATCGATTTCGTCGATCCACAATACGCAGGGAGACAGAGCTTCAGCGAGTTGAATCATTTGTCTGGTGCGAGATTCGGATTCACCTACCAATCCCCCAAATAATCGTCCGACATCCAACCGTAATAGCGGTAAATACCAGTGATGGGAGATGGCTTTAGCCGTGAGCGATTTACCAGTGCCCTGAATTCCGACCAGGAGCAGCCCTCTAGGATACGGGAGACCATATTGCCGAGCGCGATCGGAGAAGGAACCCCCACGGCGCAGCAACCAGTCTTTGAGGTTATCTAAACCACCGATATCGGTAATCTGTTCCTTAGCGGGGTAGAAATCGAGGATTTGGGTTTGGCGGATGGTTTGACGTTTTTCGGCGAGCACTAATTCTACATCATCGGGACGAATTTCGCCGTGGGTGGCGATCGCGCGAGCTAATACGCGACGAATCCGATCTACAGATAATCCCTGACAGGCGCGGATCAGATCGTCTAACTGTTGGCTGCTGAGGTGATTTCCGGTAGCATTAGTCAATCGATCGATCTCGACTTTAATTTCGCTAGCTGTCGGGAGCGGAAATTCTAAGATGACGATCGCTTCACTCAGATCGCTGGGGATGGTAATCTGGGGCGAGAGGAAAACAATATTTTTCGGTTCGGATTTGAGCTTGCGGGCGAGATTCCGTAGTTTCCTGGCTACTGACACATCTTCGAGAAAGCGGTGATAATCGCGGAGGATAAATATCCCCGAAATATCGGGACTGAGATTGTCGATAAATTCTAACGCTTGCAGGGGATTGCGTTTACCATAGCCTTTATCGTTAGGATTACCCTGATAACCATCCACAAAATCCCAGATGTAAATCGGTCTATTTCCTTGCTGCTGGGCAACTTTGGCGATCGCGCCCTCTACTCGTTCTTCTTCAGTAGTGGGAATATAGATTAGGGGATATCGCGCCCGCAAGAGTAGTTCAAATTCTGTGCTAAAAGTCATATTTCGGTAGCGAAGTGCTTCGGATCGGGATTTCCCCGTGCGGCTCGATCTATCTCTTCATAGCTTAATACAAACTACCGTCAACAATCTGGGCAGAGGGCATTTATTCCCACATTCCTTGAACTAGAACGATCGAAAATACACTATCGGCACCGATAAATACGATCTCTTCCACCATTGCTCGATCGATTATTATTCGGTCAAAACGTATCCATTTACTTACATGAAGTCTCCTGATATTTTGGGGGAAATAGTATCAGGCAATACCAAAAGACTTTTCGATCGATCCCTTTAGCCCTTTCTCTAAAATTAGATTATCACCATAAATACGGGAGATCCCTCACATGTTTTGTTTTTTTCTACTTCTTTTGATAGATATTGATAATTCTTAGTCGATCGATAAATCTCTCTAATGGATGATAGACAAGCAGCCCTAAATCCGTAGAAGATTAGGGATACTAAGGCTTTTAAATTAATAAATTCTGTAACTGCTCGATTGAGTAAATAATAATTATGTCTAACCCTAATGGTGTGATGATGCAGTACTTCCACTGGTACTGTCCTGAAGATGGTAGTCTCTGGAATCAAGTGGCAGAGAAGGCTACAGATTTAGCAAAGGCTGGGATTACCTCATTGTGGCTACCGCCTGCATATAAGGGAACGGGCGGTGGGATGGATGTAGGCTATGGCATTTACGATTTATTCGATTTGGGTGAATTCGACCAAAAAGGTTCGGTACGGACCAAATATGGTACTAAAGATGAATATGTTCGCGCCATTCAAACCGCCCAAAAAGCTGGGATTCGCATCTATGCTGACGTGGTGTTTAATCACAAGCTGGGTGCAGATCTGGAGGAAGAAGTAGAAGCAACTCCCTTTAATACAGACAATCGCAATGAGACAGTCGGCGAGTATCAAAAGATTAAGGCTTGGACACACTTTACTTTTCCTGGACGTAGGGGTAAATATTCCAGCATGGAATGGCATTGGTGGCATTTTGATGCGATCGACTATAATGCTTTCAATGAAGGTGAGTCCGCAGTTTATTTACTCAAAGGTAAGTCTTTCGACGATAATGTTGACCTCGAAAAAGGTAATTTTGATTACCTGATGGGTTGCGATCTCGATATGGAGAATCCCGAAGTAGTCGGCGAACTCAACTACTGGGGCGAATGGTGTTATGACACTACTAATGTTGATGGCTTTAGGTTTGATGCTGTCAAGCATGTATCGGCCGAATTCTTTCAAAAGTGGATCGAACATGTTCGTAATTATGCCAAACGCGATCTATTTGCAGTCGGTGAATATTGGTCGTATGAAGTAGATGCTCTCCATCATTTCATCGAAACAACTGATGGAAAAGTTAGTTTATTTGACGCACCATTACATTACAATTTTCACGTTGCGAGTCAAGCTGGGGAGACTTACGATCTGACTAAAATTTTCGATAATACCTTAGTTCAACAGCAACCAGCATTGGCTGTTACTCTAGTCGAAAATCACGATTCTCAACCGCTCCAGTCGCTAGAATCGATCGTCGAAGCTTGGTTCAAACCTCTCGCCTACGCTCTAATTTTACTCAGAGAAGCCGGATATCCCTGCATTTTCTATGGCGACTATTATGGGGCACACTACAAGGATAATAAGGACGGGGAAGAGTACGAAATCTGGATAGAATCTCATCAGTTTCTTATCGACAAATTCCTTTATGCGCGTCAAACTTTTGCCTATGGCGAACAACATGATTACTTCGACTATCCTAGCACGATCGGCTGGACGAGATTGGGCGACACGGAACATCCTGGGGCGATGGCAGTGGTATTGAGTAATGGTGGAGATGGTAGTAAATGGATGAACATCGGACAGCCTAATTGTACCTATGTCGATCTGACAGAACATGTACAGGAATCAATCACAACAAATGACGATGGCTGGGCGGAGTTTCGCTGCAACGGTGGCTCGGTTTCGGTGTGGGTTAAATCATTTGAAAGTTGATACTTTTCCTGTGAAAGCTGCGCTCAATGCAAGAAGCTAAAAGCGATGAATAGGGAAATCATGAATTCTCCTATTCTTTATTAACTATTCCCTGAAGTGAAGATGACACCAAAAGTTAAAAAAGAAATTATCGATGCTCAAGATTCTGAAAGAGATGCACTGATTGAGATAATCAAACATTTGCCAGAGCAAGTAATTAAAAATGTCGAAACAATTGATCGGCATCAAGATCTCCACAAACAAAATACTAAGCCTGATCGTCGAATTCTCAATCGAATTGCCTCGGTTTTTGGTCGCCCTATGTTTCTATATTTTCAAATAGTATTTTTCACTATTTGGATTGGATGTAGTAACTTGGCAGAACGTAAGATTATTGCTAAAAACTTCCCACTATTCGATCTGCATCTGCATGGATTAGAAATTGCCTCACTACTTATTTCCACAGAGGTACTCATCGATCAGACTCACCAAGAGAAGCTGAGGAAAGAACAATCACACCTGATGTTGCAACTCAATCTTCTGACTGAGCAAAAGATTGCCAAATTGATATCATTGGTCGAAGAACTGCGGACAGATCTCCCTAACGTCAAAAATCGTGACGATCTAGAGGCTGAAGCAATGAAACAATCTATCGATCCTCAAGCAATTTTAGAAGTGATCCAACACAATTCAGCACACTTACAAACGATCTCAAATTCTGACAGCTAAATACAATGGAAAGTCAAGCAATTTTTAATCCCATTGCCGAACCAGACTATCTAGATGTTAATGAGCTAATACCAGAGCAAGTGCTCAAAAACATCGAGGCAATTGCCACTCATCAAGATCGTTACCACCAAAATTCTACAGCTCATCAGCGAGGTTTAGATAAAATCACGGCTGTTTTTAGTCGATCGGAGTTTCTTTACTTTCAGATTATATTTTTTACTACCTGGTGGATATGTAGCTATTTATCAAATCGACATATTTTGCTAGCAGATTTTCCACTATTCGATCTGCGCGAAGAAGGATTAGGCGTTGCTGGACTGTTGATTTCTACGGGAGTACTAATCTATCAAACTCGGCAAGAAAAAATTAGTGATGAGCGATCTCATCTGATGCTCCAGCTCAATCTTCTGACTGAGCAAAAGATCGCTAAATTGATATCATTAGTCGAAGAACTGCGGACAGATCTCCCTAACGTCAAAAATCGCGCCGATTTAGAAGCTGAAATCATGCAACAGGCAATCGATCCTCAGGCAATTTTAGAAGTTATGCAACAAACAGCAGCCCCGCTATCCACCCCACCTACTGAGAACTAAAATAGATGAAACCTAAAGCTTGTCTGATTTTCAACCCCGTTGCCGGACAAGGCAATGCAGAACAAGATCTTGAAGAGATAAAGTCTCTACTCAGTCCAGCCATCGATCTAGATGTGGTCATAACTACGGCTGACTGCGAACCTGGACAACTCGCAACAGATGCCATCTCCAGAGGTGCAGCATCAATTCTTGCTTCTGGCGGCGATGGCACTTTATCCGCCGTAGCTGCTGCTCTCATGGGCACCAATATCCCTCTAGGTGTGATTTCACGGGGCACCGCCAATGCTTTCGCCAATGCCTTGAATCTCCCGACAACCATCCCTGAAGCTTGTGAATCGATCGTCGCAGGGCAGACTCAAGTCGTAGATATGGCGGTTTGTAATGGCTTGCCGATGGTACTACTGGCAGGGATCGGGTTTGAAGCCGAGACAGTGGATCTGGCAGATCGGGATGCCAAAAATCGGCTGGGGATGCTGGCTTATATTCTCGCTGGACTCAAGCAAGTGGGTAATCTCAACCAGTTTGAAGTGGAAATCGAGCTAGAAGATAAAATTATTGCAGTTTCAGCCGCTGCGATTACGATCGCTAATGCCGCTCCAGCTACCTCAATTTTGGCGCAAGGATCGGCGGGAGTGGTGTTTGACGATGGAATGCTCGATTTAACAATCGTCGCCCCGACAACGCCATTAATCGCCATTGCGACTGCTTTCGATTTACTCAGTTCGACACTCAGAGGCATGGCATCTCAGCGAGAAGAAGTCGGCTTCTTGCGATCGAACCGCTTCAAAATTACCACCACACCACCCCAAAAAGTAGTGCTAGATGGCGAAATAATTGGCATGACCCCGATCGAGATCGAGTGTATTCCTGGCGGCTTAACAATATTTGTACCCCAAATAGAAGAACTCCAACCACTAGAAAAATTGGCAGGATTACCCAATCTAAAAATCGAGATGAAGACCTAAGCTCCGTATGCTGAGAAGTATTGGGGAGAATCGAACGAAAATGTTGCTCCGGTCCACTTAAATGGGAATTTTAGATCTAGACAGATCCTGCTCAAGCCGATAGTCTTCAATTTATTTATCCCATTTCGGGCAATTGTCCCATGCTCAATTCAGACCGAGACTTAGATGTCAGCCCAAATCGCCAAGTAGCTAAGTCTCGCGGACAAAGCCTCTCGATTGGAGCATCGCGACAATATCCACCCATCGTTACTGAATTGAGCATCGAGCAATCGAAAGCCATTCCGATATTTACAGCAGCAACCGCACAGGCTGTTCGGCTCGCGGGCGCACCAGTATCAATCTTGACAGCGATCGGCACATCCGGCTGTCAAATCGGTGCAGTTGCTGGCTTAGAGCACTTTGCTCGTCTACCGACTCAGCCTAATTTACCGCTCGAATTTGCTGGATTAGAATATTGTCACGATCGATCGATCGGCTCAAGCAGCAGCTTTGTCGTTACTAATTGTCAGAAACATCCCCACTTAGCTCTGTCATCGCTCTGTCAGGTACATGGTGTTCGAGCATATCTCGGCGTACCCATTGTTACCGCCTCCGACGATCGATTGGGAACACTGGCAATTTTGGACTTTAAACCCCGCCAATTTAGCGATCGAGATATAGAGATCCTCCAACTCGTCAGCCGCTTGGTAGCGAGTGAATTCGAGCGGAAATTGTTAAGTCAAGCACAACTCAATCGGTGGATCGGCGATCTGCGGTATCGAGCGATTTCGGGATTTGACGATCTGCTTGCTGCTGCCGAGCATAGTAGTATGGGGGGGGAATCCATTACTGACATCGATCTAGATTTACCATCCCTGTCGATCTCTGCTCCAGGGGAAGATCGCCGATCGATCGCTCCTCAAGTTCCAGGTGAAATCCAGTTTAAATTATTGACTCATCTAGCCCAAGAATTCCGTACCCCACTTACTTCGGTGCTGGGCATGGCAAGTGTCTTACAACAGGAAATTTATGGCCCTTTGAGTATCAAACAAAAGAATTATTTAGAAATTATCCATCATAGCGGTCTGCAGTTGGTGACGATCGTCGATGAAATCGCCCAATTAGTTGGATTTGCCGGTGTTGGCTCGGGTGCTGTGAATGAGAGCCAACTAAATCTCAAATCGGTAGATCTAGAAATGCTCTGTCAATTGGCAATTCAGAGTTTAGAGCCACTAGCGCGCAAAAAACAGCAGCAAATTGTCCTAGATGCTACTGTGCCCCTGGAAACACTAACTGGACGAATTTGGCTATTGGATAAAGATAAGGTGCGCCAAATCATCTACTATCTTTGCTTGAGCTTAATTCACACTAGTGGGATCGATCGTCTCATCTCAATCCAGTTCGCCAAAATTGCTGATGGATTGCAGATTCAAATTACTACCAACGATCCTCACGTGCAGCTCAAAGATCGGTATCTCGCCAATCCGCTCGAATCGATCATCACTAGATCGACTTACCAAGATGGCAGTTATGCTACAGAACAGAGCCAAGATCGGGATCTCCGCATTAGTTTGGGCTTATCACTAGGTCATGACCTAGCGGCATCACATGGCGGTAAAATTGAAGTTGTTGCTAATCGTCGGGGTTATCAACTCACTTTGCCGCTAATTGTTGCAGAAAGTTGAAGGTTGATAGCTAAGTTTTGACTGTTCGAGATCGATCGTCAAGCGACCCGATGGAGATGATAGGCTGATACTTGGTTTTAGATCCAAATTATCATCATGTCATCACCGAGCACCGCCGAAATCAAACTCCTCATCGTAGACATTGATGGTACGATCGCGGGAAAATCCAATCAGGTAAGTACTAGAGTCAAACAAGCAATTAAAGCCGCCCAAGCGCAAGGAGTCCGCGTCGGGATTGCTACGGGGAGAATGTACAAGTCTGCATTGCGGTTCCACCATGAAATCGGTGCAGATATCCCGATTATTGCCTATCAAGGTGCCTGGATTCAAGATCCAGCTACGGGAATAACTCATCGACATCTCCCCGTACCTGTAGAGATTGCACGGGAATTAATCGATTACTTCGAGCAAACTCATCTAGCTGACAAGTTATCCATCCACGTCTACCGCGATGATTGTTTATACGTCCGCGATATTAACCCCGATACCGAACTATACATCGGACGAAGTGGTATCCCAGTTACTCCAGTCACCGATCTGCGGACAGTTTTAATCGATCGACCGACTAAAATATTAGCAATGTCTGAAGACACAGATCTGATCCAGTCTTTACTACTAGATCTGCGTCAACGCTATTCGCCCTCGGAATTGCACGTTACTACCTCCGTCCCGATTTTCCTGGAAACTACTCAATCTGGTGTTAATAAAGGCTCGGCGATCGATTATGTTGCTAAGGAATTCTTAGGCATCACCGCTGAAAATATCCTCGCAATTGGCGATAATTATAATGATGTCGAAATGCTTGCCTATGCTGGCATTGGTGTCGCAATGGGCAACGCACCGGCTGATGTCCAGTCTCTCGCCGATTGGGTGGCACCAGATATTGAAGCTGATGGTGTTGCGATCGCCGTTGAAAAGTTTATTCTTAATTCCTAACCAAGATTTTTTCAGACCTCAGGTCCTGGGATATAAAACCAAAAAGAAGACCGACGACTGGCCGTGTTTCGTCTCGGTCTTCTTTTTGATTCGCTCCTCACACTAAATCAAAGATAACCGATCTTTAACTTTTTGTCAATACCCCTAGGGAGAAAATTAACGAAGAGAGCGGGGAGCGGGGAGTTGAAGGATCGCTATCCACCATCCACTAATTCACCCGCAAGTTTGCAAGGAATTAATACCCACCAAATAATGCGCTGCGCAGAGTAAGTCGGTTTTAATCAGGGTTGGTTGCAATTGGCTGAGTTGTCGTTCGCTCCGAATCCCGCAAGTTAGCCCGATGGTGGGAATTTCCATCGCTCTACCTGCGAGAATATCGGCTTCAGTATCCCCAATCATCCAACTCCAATCGGCATCCATCTGAGTGATTTGATGCTCGCGCATCGCTTGTTCGAGCAGTTGGGTTTTTACTTGGGCGTAGTTTTGGTATGCAGCTTGACTGTTGGTGGTACCATAGATACCAGCGAATAGTTGTTTGAGTCCATGCCGCTCTAAGAACTCGACCGCTTCATCTCGATCGCGTAACGTCACCAAAATCAGCTTAGTACCTTGAGAGCGCAATAAATTTAACGCCCAATCGACTCCTGGTTGGAGCTTGTCTAGCGGGAGTAAATCCGATGAGTTGACGATTTCGACCACCCGCTGGCGGAAAAAATCTACTTCTTCGGCTCCTAAGCCAGACTGATGAGCTATTTCTAGATCGGGAACGCGATTTTGTTTCATGTGCCAAAACTGCGCTTTGCTCAAAATCGTGAGCTTGAGCGGAAAATCTAAGTCTGTCGATCGCTGGGATGACAACGCACGGTAAAATTGAGCAGTATCGGTTAATGCTTGATGGTATGTACTGTAATAGCGATCGGATACATCGACGATCGGTCCATCAAAATCACAAAATATGTTAATAGGTTTGGAAGAGGTACTAGGGAAGCCTGGCATAAGTTTTATATTACCAGAAGGATTTTTAGCGTAATCTTTCTTAACAATAACAGCTTCTTGATCAGTTGTCATTGGTATTAACTCGATTCTCCCAGGAGAGGCTCCGCCAACGAATCATCAGTAAAAATTATGCTAGTAATATAGGAGCAGAAAGAGCGGAGATAGTGAAATGATGAGGTAGATGGACAGATAGTCGTTGGCGGAGCCTCTCCCACAGGAGAATCGCAAACATCCGATCTAGACGAGCAAGTTCATATCACTATTTCTTATTTATTATGCCTAATTTAATACAATCTACAGAATTTGATCGAGAGATGATCCTCAGATGTGTGAGTCTCGCCAAACAAGCTTGGGGGAAAACCGCACCAAATCCCCTCGTCGGTGCGGTGGTTGTCCAAGATGGTGAAATTATCGGCGAAGGTTTTCATCCTGGGGCGGGACAGCCTCATGCCGAAGTATTCGCATTGCGGGCGGCGGGTGAGAGGGCGCGCGGAGCCACAATTTATGTCAGTCTCGAACCATGCAATCACTATGGTAGGACACCCCCATGCTCGCAAGCTCTGGTAGCTGCTGGAGTGAAGAAAGTAGTAGTAGGCATGATAGATCCCAATCCCCTCGTTGCCGGTGGCGGAATTGCGACACTGGAGCAAGCGGGAATTGAGGTCGTCGTGGGAGTAGAAACAGCCGCCTGTGAGGAATTGAACGAAGGATTTATTCAGCGGATCGTCCATCATCGTCCCCTGGGAATCTTAAAATATGCCATGACTCTCGACGGTAAAATTGCCACCGATAGCGGACATAGTACCTGGGTGAGTAGCGAAGCTTCCCGCCACTATGTTCACCACCTCCGTGCGGGATGCGATGCGGTGATTATTGGGGGAAATACATTACGACGGGACAATCCTCATCTAACTAGTCATCAGTCGGATACACCCAATCCGTTGCGAGTCGTGATGACGCAAAAGTTAGATGTGCCCGCAGAGGCTATTCTGTGGGACACCAGTGTGGCTTCAACCTTAGTCGTTACCCAAAGGGGTGGAAATCCAGAAATGCTCGCTAGATTGGTCGATCGAGGGGTTCAGGTGTTAGAGTTGGAGACACTCAGCCCCAAACTAGTGATGCAGCATCTCTACGATCGCGGTCATCTATCGGTATTGTGGGAATGTGGCGGGACACTAGCCGCCAGTGCGATTGCTGATGGGGCGATTCAGAAAGTATTGGCGTTCATCGCCCCTAAAATTGTCGGTGGAATCGCCGCACCCTCCCCAGTAGGAGATCTGGGGATTCGATCGATGAATCAAGCTCTAGCATTAGAACGGGTAACCTGGCAACAAATCGGTACAGATCTCTTGGTTCAGGGCTATGTAAATATGAACTAAATCGGGATCAGGATCGGTAAGTTGTTCTATCTCCCCGCCAGGAGAAACTGACGTTACTAAACATACGTCTGAAGTAGCACGATAACCTCTTCCAGATACTTACCACCAGACAGAACCACAAGCTCTCTTAATCGTGAAACAATCTCGTTATCGAGAGTAGGAATTTCAGGAGCGTCCTCATCTCGATCGAGACGCTGACTTGCGAACCCGCAGGCTGCTTGTGTGGCAACATCAAAGTTTTCGTCAAAGAGAGCCTGTCGAAGTAGCGGAAAACTCTTTTTTACTGGCCCTTCCCCTAGGATATAAGCGTAAGACTCACGCCAGTTTGATGGACGGTTTTGCCATGCCTCTGTAAGGAGATGCCAATCTTCGTCGTGCATCATAAATATCCAGTCAAAGGCTCCGTCTGGCGAACTTTCTTCCGCTGAAAGGAAAAAATACTCGTTGAGGTACTCAAACGCGCCAGTACTCTTTTTTGGGTCGTATTTTTCCACTACTTTTCACTCTCGTTCTTTGCCACAAAAAGCGGTCGAAATATTTGTTACGTTGAAGCCTAAGCCATCATCGAGGCGTAAGGCTTCGCAAAAATCATTCTCCCAGCAGATGTTTGCAGCGCAGAAGTAACGATAATTCTCAGTTCTGCACCGACATATTTGCGTCCTTCTTCGACTACTACCATCGTGCCATCATCGAGATAGCCGATGCCTTGGGCGGCTTCTTTGCCGTCTTTAATAATTTTTATTTCGAGACAGTCCCCAGGTAGATAAATGGGACGAACGGCATGAGCTAAATCGTTGACATTTAAGACGAAAACTTCTTGGAGATTGGCGACTTTACTTAAATTGTAGTCATTCGTGAGTAGGGTAGCGTGAATTTCACTAGCAAAGTGAACTAATTTGGCATCGACGGTGGTAATATCCTGGTAATCGATCGGGTGAATGATAATTCGATCGGGAAAACCATCTTTCATCCGGTTGAGAATATCTAACCCCCTACGTCCGCGAATTCTTTTCATGTCATTTGCGGCATCTGCCAGTGTCTGCAATTCCTGGATCACAAACTGAGGTACTAAAATTTGTCCTTCGACAAACCCCGTATTTAATAACTCTTCGATCCGCCCATCGATGATACAACTAGTATCGATGACTTTGGGTGCGATCGCTTTGAGTGTTCCTTCCGCCACTAACATTGTTTCGACATTTTGGGGATTGAGCAATCGTAAGAACGCGCCGCCATGAGTGTCAGCCAGTGTCACACCCAGATAGCAAAACATCACACTCCCCAAAATCGCCAACAGTGGCTTGAGAAAAGAAAACTCCTCTGGAAAAGGCAAGAGGAAGACTGGTGCGAGCATCAGATTGGCAATCAGCAGCCCTAGTACCAAGCCGACAGCTCTAGTTAACAGTACATCTACAGGTAGTTGCCTCACCTGGGCTTCCAATCGGCGATAAGCAGTTTTGATGACAAATCCAACGATTCCGCCAAATATAGCGGCAAAGCCTGCGGAGACAATTCGTAAACCTTCTTGATTGGTGACTTGTGCCAGCATCTGACTGGGTAATATATCCACGATGTCATAGCCAACCCCTGCTGCAGCGAGGATTAGTAGCAGGATAATAGTAAAGTCGAGCATGGGTAAGCTTCCGATCGAGTCGAGTATAAACAGATCTCTCCCCTATTATATCTGGTGCCGATCGGTTATTTAGCAGAATTGTAATTTCAAGAATTGATAATTAATAATTGCGGATGCGCGCACGCCCTGGTTTCCCGACGGTTTGCGGATGCGCGCTCCTCGGCTTTGCCGAGGGTTTAGCGCACCAAGCAGCGAAAAGTGCACCAAGCAGATAATTGATAATTACCCATTTTTATGTCATTCATAGCGACGTAACATGTTTCAATAACCTGAATTACGACTTATTTAGTTCCAATCTTCCTGTTCTTGATATTTTCGGGCTTTGACTTGATAAATCTGTTCGGTGCTGTGGAGTGCGCGAGTTTTAGCGAATAATTGCTCTTCAGTCAGATGCCATTCGATCAATAATCGATCGAGATTTGCTTGAATATCCGCTGCACCAGGAAAGCCGTTATAGCGAATTCGCAGTCTAGCTAGTTCCGCCATCGCCATTGCTTCTTGCGGATCGCTTTCTAATAATAGATCGACAATCGCTCGATCGACTTTCTCTTGGGGATGTCTTTGAGGTAATCTACTTTGTTCTGCCATCTAGAATTAGGGGATAGGGGATAGGGGATAGGGATTAAGGATTAGGGATTAGGGATTAGGGCTTCGAGAGCATTTTCCCTTCCACTACTCCCTACCCTCTAGCCTCTAGCCTCTACCCTCTAATAATGAACTAGTGAGATAATTGGTACATCGGGTAAACGCGATCGACCGTGGAGATCGTCTAGTTCGATGATGAAAGCGCAGCCGACTAAATTGCAACCAATCTCTTGTAATAATTTAGCAGTAGCAGCGGCGGTACCACCAGTAGCAATTAAGTCATCGACGATTAAAATTCGACTGCCTGGAACTACTGCATCCTGGTGGATTTCTAGTCGATCTGTCCCATATTCTAGCGCGTATTCAACCGTATGAACTGCTGCTGGTAATTTTCCAGGTTTGCGCACAGGAATAAAACCAATTCCTAATTTATACGCCAGCGCAGCTCCAAAAATAAACCCTCGTGACTCCATCCCGACAATATACTGAGGTTGCCAATCTCCTACTTGAGTAGCGAGAGTATCGATCGAGTATTTTAACCCAGCCGGATCGCTTAGGAGCGTAGTAATATCGCGAAACAGGATGCCAGGTTTGGGGAAATCGGGAATGTCACGGATGAGCGGTTTGAGATCCATTATTTGTATCGAGCGACTAAGGGTAAATAAAAATTGATAATTAATGGTTAATTGTCAATGGGGTTAATGTCTTAAATTCGGGTATGCTGAGTTGTAGCAGATCTTGGCGATCGTCTCGATCTCGATCGGTAAGTTAAGATCGATTGCAACAATTTTGCCACGGAATTGAGTCTAGATCTCTAAATAATTCAAACCGCATAACTAGTCGTTCGATCGTAATATGAGTGCATCGCTGATAAATGGCCCCATGTCCGAACCGCTATTGGGGGTACTAGAAAGTCTACCCAATCCCAGCATTGCGGGAGGTGCTTGTCCGCGCCGAACCAAAGTCGAACTAGATCTCATGCTACTGGCGATCGAAGCGATCGAGTCGGGCAGTTCGGAAAGAATCCTGGAGCTTGCCAAAGAATTAGACCTCAACGATATTATCAAAAATCGGATCGTCTTGTGGCGGATGCGATCGACCAATCCCATGCGTCGCGCGCACACCCGCCGGATTTTGTCGATCGATGAAGCTAAAGCTCTCAGTGCGATTTGTTGTCGATTAGCCAGTCATTTAGCGGTGACTATTCGTCAACTAGTCCTAGCCCAGCAGCAGCTCAGTGACAAGCAAATTCCCCCTGAGTACAATTTCCGTCTCTCGGAGTATTTAGACCGCTTCCGCGCCCATTTTCGTAGTCGGATGAATCCCCGCCGTGCCAAGGTGAGTATTTATCAAGATGATGATACGTTAAATGAGTTGGCTGTTTCGCTCCTGAGTAAGCTGCTGTTCTGCACTGGAACGCTCGGCACCCAGAGGTTATGGATGAGTCTGTTTGATGGGGAAGTGAAGTAGTAGGAGTGGGGGTGTGTTAGATCGTTTATTACCTTTTCACACCCCAACTCCGTTACTCCGTTACTCCCCAACGCCCCTACCCCCCAACTCCATGAATCAAGATTATTATCAGCAGGGATTAGTAAAAGCGAAGGCGGGAGACAATCGAGGGGCGATTGCTGATTTCGATTTCGCGCTGATTGCTACACCGGAATGGGCGGAGGTTTACTACCGACGAGGCTTGGCATATTTCGATCTGGGTGAGCTGGTGACGGCTGTTGCTGACTATACTCAGGCATTAACATTCGATGCTCATCACAAAGATTGTTATTATGCCCGTGCTTTAGCTCGATTGACACTGAAGAATTTTCCTGGCGCGTTGGAGGATGTCGATCGATCGATCCTATCTGGACGCGACTATGCCCCAGCATATCAACTCAAAGGGCTAATCTGTAAGAAACTCACTCAATATCCCGCAGCAATCGCGGCTTATAAAATAGCGGCTAATTTATATTTAGCCCAGCAAGATTCTATCAATAGTCGTCAGTGTTTAGAATTAGCTCAGTCTTTACAACCTAAACCAATCGATCATTCCGGCTCACCGATTTCGACGATTGCACCATTGCCATTAATTACTTCCGAACAGTTTTACACCCAATTATTAGAACAGGGCGAACGGGGCGATCTCCCTGGTGCGATCGATAATGCTAATTGGGCGGTGAAAACTAGTCCTAATGATGTTCGTAGCTACACCTGTCGCGGCATACTGTATCTCAAACAAGGCGATCGATCTGCGGCTTTGGCTGACTTTAGTCGAGCGATTCAAATCGATCCCGAATTCCATGTCGCCTATCGCAGTCGGGGAAAATTGCGCGATAAAATGGGCGATTATCGGGGTGCAATTTTGGATTTTGATCGAGCCATTGCCCTCAATTCCCAGGATCTATTTATCTATCTAGCACGGGGAAATGTTCGGGTCAGTTTGAATGATTATAATGCGGCAATCGCTGATTTCGATCGAGCAATTGAGATCGACTTACAGGAGCCGTTAGCATATATACATCGCGCAAAAACATATACCAAAATTGAAGAATTGGAACGCGCGATCGCCGATTATCAAATTGCGGCTAACATCTATTTAGAACGTCAAAATCTGCCCAAATATCAAGAGACCCTAACTCAATTACAACAGATCCAACGCTCTACTCCTAAATCGTCCCCACCGCCTACAACCGATCGATCTCGACCCCAAAACGAAGCCCTCCGCCAACGCTTATTCGTCCTTGTCAGCGGTCACTGGGGCATCGCCCAGAGACTGATCGATCGACTCAAGGAAGATGAGCCAGGGTATGATGAAGACTGGTATCTCGATCGAGTGATTGACAATCTCGAACGGGGTCGATAAATTGACATTGCTGAATTAGGAAGTATGAAAAAACTCGAACATTAACATCATCAGCAGAGCCTCTGACCATGAGTGTCGCGAATGGCGAAGAAAATCCGATCGATGACGATTTACCAGAGATTTTAGCCCAAGCGCAGGTTTTGATCGATCAAGGTGATAGTAATGATGCGCTGGTAGTTTTAACAGCAATTACCAAAACTTGTGTCGAAGAATGGGATGAAGTCTCAGATTATGGATGCAGCTATGTCCGATCGACCGGAATGGGTCATAGCCAAAGCGATTCCACCAGCGGAAGACATCATGAATCGCGGTAAGACGGAATCTTATCAAGAGGCGGTAAATTGGCTGGCGAAAGCACTATCGGCAATCGGGACGACAAAATGAGTGGCAGGAATATCGAGACTAGTTGGTTGTGACACATGGACGCAAGCGCAAATTAATGGGCTTAATCAATGAGCAGTTGTAAGTGTTAGGGACTTGCTAAAATTGACTGTAGATAGCACCAGAGAAATTTTAGGACAGCAGTAATTCTTGTTACAAACAAAGGCTTCTCAAAGAAGCCTTTGTTTCTGCCTCTAAATCGATAGATATACCAAATTTACTTGAGTAAATATGACCCCAAATAACGACGACGTTTTAGCAACCATTCCATCGCCTTGTTTTGTCTTAGAAGAGCAACTGCTAGCGCGAAATCTAGCCATATTCGATCGAGTCCAAAAATTAGCCCCAATCCGTGTCATGCTCGCACTCAAAGGGTTTTCTCTCTTTCATAGTTTCCCGCAGATTCGCACCACCTTAAAGGGTGCTTCGGCTAGCTCTTTATGGGAAGCGAGACTCGCTGCTGAGGAATTTGGGACTGAGGTACATGTTTATTCGCCCGCCTATCGCGCTGAAGATGTTCCAGGGATTCTACCGTTGGCTTCGCATCTGACTTTTAATTCGATCGGTCAATACTCCCAGTTTCGTCAACAGATTGCCGCTCATACGCCAGACAAACCTTCGGTAGGCTTGCGAATCAATCCCCAGTACTCACCAGTCAAAACCGCGCTCTACAACCCCTGTCAGCCATCGACACGACTAGGGGTATCGCCAGAACATATGGGTGATACTTTACCTGAGGGAATAGATGGATTTTTATCTCACAATTTATGTGAGAGTGATTCATTTGCATTAGAAAAAACGATCGCTAATATCGAGAAACTATTTGGGAAGTTTTTACCACAACTCAAGTGGCTGAATTTTGGCGGCGGTCATCTGATGACCCGCAAAGATTATGATGTAAATCATGCGATCGAGGTATTAAATGCTTTTCACGATCGTCACCCCCACATTCAACTCCTGATGGAGCCAGGTTCGGCAATTGCTTGGGAAACCGGATTTTTAATGGGTAAAGTATTGGATCTAATTCCCACTGACGATCTGGTAAATGTGATGCTAGATGTATCATTTACTGCGCATATGCCCGACTGTTTGGAGATGCCATATAAGCCAGCAATTCGCGGCGCACGGGAACCGGAAGCGGGAGATACAATTTATCGAATGGGTGGTTCTAGTTGTCTGGCTGGTGACTTTTTAGGTGACTATGCTTTTGATAAGGAGTTGGCAATTAGCGATCGCCTGATCTTTGAAGACATGATGCACTATACAATGGTCAAAACTTCGATGTTTAATGGAGTCGTTCATCCTTCGATCGGACGCATCGATAAAGATGGTGACTTTAAACTGTGGCGCGAGTTTTCTTACGAGGACTATCGATCGAGATTGGGTTGATATTCAGATCCCCTCTTCAGATCCCCGACTTGTTCGAGAAGTCGGGGATCTGCTATCGCTATCAATGATACAGACAGTAAATTAAAATCATGAATCTTACTAATCCGATTCAAACTATTTTCAGATTTATCAAACTATCGATTAGCCAATATACACAGATCGATCTGATGGGTAATGATTTAGCAGATATATTTAACTTTCTCCAACTTTCGCCCATAATTGCCACGGCGGGACAACCGACTGAATCGCAGTTGTCGAGCATTAAAGCAGCCGGATATCGATCGATTGTCAATCTTGCCCCGGGTACCCATGAAAATGCCTTGCCGAATGAAAAAGAGATCGTCGAGTCATTGGGTATCGAATATATTCATATTTCAGTAAAATTCGATCGACCGACAATCGCAGATTTCGATCGCTTTTGTGATGTCATGAAATTGAACCAAGATCGATCGATCTTCGTCCATTGTGCCGCTAATTTACGTGTATCTAGTTTTATGTATTTATATCGCCGAATCTATGAAGGTGTCACCGAAGAAGCCGCACAAATTGAGTTAGCTAGAATCTGGAGTCCAAATCCAATTTGGCAAGAGTTTATCAATCGGACAATCGCTGAAAAAATAATAAATTAATCGTCGATATGTCTAGCCCTGCCAGCATTATTTTCCCCCATCAGCTTTTTCCCAAACATCCCGCACTGGTAAAGGAACAAATTGTTTATTTAGTAGAAGAATGGCTGTTTTTCCATCAATATCGCTTTCACCAGCAGAAGTTATTGTTGCATCGCGCCACGATGCGAATGTATGCAGATTATCTGACTCAGCAAGGCTATGAGCTGCGATATATTCCAGCTACCAGCCCAGAATGCGATCTACGGCTACTTTTACCCATTATCGCCGCTGCGGGTATCTGCGAATTGAATTATGCAGATGTGGTAGATGATTGGCTACATCAGCGATTGGTAGAGGGAGCGAAACAGCAAGGCATTCATTTGACAGCATATCGATCTCCTAACTTTTTGGAAGATCCTGCTGCAATAGCGGAATTTTTTGACAAGCGGAAGAGTTATAAGCAGACTGATTTTTATATCGACAGACGCAAGCAGCGGCAAATTTTGCTGGATACATCTGGTAAACCCCTAGGCGGACAGTGGACGTATGATGTTGATAATAGACTAAAGTTTCCTAAGAATCGATCGGCTCCGGTTATCAAATTACCTAAGCTCAATGAGTATGTCAAGGAAGCTCAGACATATGTGAGTCAACATTTTGCCGATAACTATGGCTCGGTAGAGCAGCCTTTTGCTGCTGGATTTTATCCGACAACTTATGCCGAAGCTGATACTTGGCTGGCGGACTTTTTGACAGTGCGATTTGCCGATTTTGGGGCTTATGAAGATGCGATAGTATTGAGTGAGACAATCTTGCATCATTCGGTGCTGTCGCCGTTGCTGAATATCGGGCTACTGTCGCCGCAACAGATAATTGATGCCGCTCTGGAAATGGTGGATAAGGTACCTCTAAATAGCCTAGAAGGCTTTGTGCGGCAGATAATGGGCTGGAGGGAGTTTATTCGGATTACCTACGTTCGCAAGGGAAGGAGTCAGCGTACCAGCAACTATTGGGGCTTTACTCGATCGATTCCTGCCAGTTTCTGGAATGGGACTACAGGTATTTTACCCCTAGATGCCACTATTAAAAAGACGCTAAAAAGCGGTTACTGTCATCACATCGAGCGGTTGATGGTGGTGGGAAATTTTATGCTGTTATGTGAGTTCGATCCTGACGAGGTGTATCGCTGGTTTATGGAAATGTTTGTCGATGCTTATGATTGGGTGATGGTGCCGAATGTGTATGCAATGAGTCAATTTGCTGATGGTGGTGGAATGTGTACTAAGCCTTATATTAGCGGTAGTAACTATCTGATGAAAATGAGTAATTTTCCTAAGGGTGATTGGCAAGTAACTTGGGATGGATTATTTTGGCGGTTTATGCACGTTCATCGAGATTTCTTTTTAAGCAATCCACGCTTGGGAATGTTAGTGAAAATGTTTGATAAAATGCCATTAGAAAAGCAACAGCAGCACCTCTGCGCAGCGGATCTATTTTTAGATAAGTTGATACAATGAATTCGATAGCCAAATTTTTTGGTAACACTAGTAGACATCACGGCTCGTTGCCAACGAGTGTCAGAGTAACTATAGCTTGGTGGATTGTCCACTAGCATCAATTGCTATTTTTCAGTCCCAATCCCTACAGCATCGGAAATCGATGTCAAGCCGCGCGATTCTAGTTTAGCTAATAATCCTGTTAAAATGCGATCGACCATCCAGGGGCCATTATAAGTCCAACCTGTATATACTTGAATTAAACTCGCCCCTGCGGTAATTTTCTCCCAGGCATCATCGGCGGTAAAAATTCCGCCCACACCAATAATTGGTAAACTTCCACCTGTCTGCTGATGGATAAAGCGGATGACTTCGGTAGACTTTTGACGAACTGGTGCGCCACTAATTCCACCTGCTTCGTCATTGACACTTTTACCTGTAGCGGCAATGATTTTAGTCGTTAACTTCGATCGATCGATTGTCGTATTCGTGGCGATAATTCCCGCTAATTTAGATGCTTGAGATAATTCCACTACTGCCGAGATATCTTCCCAGGCTAAATCGGGCGCAATCTTAACTAAGATTGGTTTTGTGCCTTGATTTTCCTGTTGTAAGGTATCGAAAATAATCCGTAAAGGTTCGATCGATTGTAAGTCTCGCAACCCAGGTGTATTCGGCGAACTGACATTAATTACGAAATAGTCACCCAGATCTTTTAGTCGTTTAAAGCTGCCTAAATAATCACCCGCTGCATCATCTAATTCAGTGATTTTTGACTTACCTAAATTAATCCCGATCGGCATGGTAAAATCACTTTGTTGACGCTGTTGTAATGCTTCAGCCATCGCTGCACTACCCAAATTATTGAAACCCATTCGATTTAACGCCGCACGATCTTGGGGTAGTCGAAATAAACGCGGTTGGGGATTTCCAGGTTGAGGATGATAAGTAACTGTCCCCAATTCGGCGAATCCAAATCCTAAATATTGCCACATCCCTGCGGCAATTCCATCCTTATCAAACCCTGCTGCTAGTCCGACAGGATTGGCAAATTTTAAGTCGAATAAAGATTGTTCTAATTTGCTGTCAGACCGACAAAAATACTGCTGAAAGCTTGCTTTGGCAAGTTTGGTTAGGGGTGCCGTGGGAGTGGAATCGATCGCGTGTAATAGAGCTAATGACTGCTTGTGAACCGCTTCTGGATCGGCTTTGAGAGCAGAAAATAATAAGGGGCGAACTGCGAGTTGATAAATATCCAAAATGTTATTCTTTCTTGCTTGTTAGATCGAGCCATACCCACGCTAGGCGGATAGAGATAGGTAATTATCAATTATCAATTATCAATTATCAATTATCGTTATCTAGTACTTTACCCTGACTTTCGACGAGATTTTTAGGACGATACCAACCACAAGACTTCCAGCGGTGAAAGACACTAGCATGTAAAATTGCATCAGTTGGAATCAGTCGCATTCCTTTAAAAAAAGGCAGTTTGGATTCATCATTAGTCCGAATAGTTGCATCTGTTTTGAATCCATCTTCAATCTTGTGTCGATCGAATGTCAATCCGAGATTTAACCGTTCGACTTCTTCCATCATCCATAATAAGGCTTGATTGGACAAAGGGCTATTAGCGAACGTTCCACCACCGACACCACCATGCCCACCAGGAAACCAAACTTCAGTTAATTGTCCCTCCTGTGCTGCTTTCATTTCTGTCGGTAAAAATGCCTTGCGGTGTTCGTCGATAGAAACAGCATGGATGGCATATTTAATCGTGCTGCTTAATTTGGTATTGTGAAATTCATATTTTTTATTGAAGAATCGATCGATAACAGCAGGTATCCAAGCAATCCGAGGAATTCCTAACGCACCGACAGTATCCCAACATCCCAATAAGGTAATTTCGGCAATCTCTTGATAATTATTCCCAAATTCTGAAGTCATTTGCTGACGGAATTTGACGAGATCTTCCAGTTCTCTGACTTTGACACTTTCGCGAGTTAATTCACCTTTGTCAACGTACTTACCCTTCGCATCCTGATAAATTTTATAAGCTTGGGGAATCTTCCGCACACCTTGACGAGGTAACATCCCGATCGATCGAATTAGTCCGACTAAACTGCGGACTGTATATGCGCCGCGACTAAATCCAAATAGATAAATGCGATCGCCTGGTGCATAATTTAGACACAAAAATCGGTAAGCATCTTGAATATTTTTGTCTATCCCCCAGCCAAAAAGACCGCCAGAGATGCGATCGATCCAATTTCCCGTACCGATACCTTCACCATAAAAAACTAGATTGTCTGGATTATCGGCGATCGCCTGGGTAATCTTGACAACATTAGTGGGATAAGGACTGGTGATTTTTTGCCAGGTACCATCGCTACAGACGATTAATTGCTTCATAATTAGCTATGATTAGGCGATCGCAAGTGGGTAGAGATGAGTGTCTGAATTATTATTAGCTAGTTGCATCTTCACTGCTGCTGTATTATACAGCTCCGTGGGACATGGTGGCGCGTCGGGATATCTGGCAGCAATGGCACTATTTGGTGTAGATCCAGCGGTGATGAAACCGACAGCACTAGTGCTAAAGATCTTTGTGTCAGCGATCGCGACGCTGAACTTTTATCGATCGGGCTGCTGTCAGTTATCGCTCTGCTGGCCCGTTGCCCGTGGTTCG
>NZ_JANOJV010000084.1:0-22336 GCF_031418915.1 Chamaesiphon sp. VAR_48_metabat_135_sub
GGATCGGTTTCTGCACCACAACACTGAGGATTAACACAAGCATATAGTCCCTCTAGACTGCGAAAGAGAAGATGAATTTTTACAGGTAGAAGTGGTAAATCATCATCACGCTGACGAGCCATCGTCCCTAACTGTAATAAACGAGCTAGGGCTGTTTGAGCTTCCTTGTCATCAACATTACCATCGCTATCTGTTGGTAAACTTAATTCCCAAAGTTCTATCGATTTAGTAATTACTCCCCAAGGTTCTGGCTTCCGACTGAGAATGTAGATTAATCGATGGACTAGTGGATGCTGTTTGAGCGCAAGCCACAGTAGTTTATGAGTGTCTCCATTGGCTTGAATTTCTGCTGCTTCTAGGGGTTCGGCAGGAATAAAACCTCGGAGTCGTTCTACCCAGACATTTAGATCGTCGTCGAGACTGGGTAATTCTAAATTACTAAGAGCGGTTAAAACTTGTTGTGCGGTATATTCGGAAGGTAATAAATAAGGTTCGCCCATTCTTTTGATCGCAGGCTCTCGATCGCCTCGAATTACTCGATCGAATTGTTCGCCAAAAAATTCTGTAGCGAATTTGATAACTTCAGGATCTTTCGATTCGTCGCCTAAACTAGCACTGGTGGCAATACAACGTACCGTTCCCGTTTCTTCTATCCCTACTGCAACTTTCAACCGCTCTAATAGCATGGCGACTTCACTACCCGTCGAACCATTATAGGTATGAGCTTCATCTACAACCAGCATTTTAAAGACGTTTTTAGAAGCCTCAAATACTTTTTTACGCTCCGTCGGGCGAATTAACATATGCTCCAGCATGGAGTAGTTAGTCACCAAGATATGAGGTGGCTCTGCTTGAATTTCGTTTCTAGAAACTGATTGTATTCTTAAAACGTTCTCGATCGCTGCTGCAACTTTTTCATCCCGATTAGTGGGAATGCGATCGCCTTTACTAAATAATTCGTCAAGCTCTTTATCTTCATATGCAGATAACTCTTCTGCCAGCATTTCTCTCGCTTTTTTCTCGTCTGTTTCTGTTCTACTGGTATAGAAACCAAAGCGTATTTTACTGTTCTTTTGCTTACATAGCAATTTTCGCAACCGCTTAACTTGATCGTTGACTAGCGCGTTCATCGGGTACAAAATCACCACCCGCACGCCAGGAATAAATAGATTCTCCTCTTCCCGCAGCAAGGTATCGAACATGGGTAGGAGGAAACACTCCGTTTTACCCGAACCTGTACCCGTGGCGACGACGATGTTCGATCGATCTTGAATCACAGCTTTGACGGCTTTTTCTTGGTGCTCGTATAAAGCTCGATCGCTAGGCGTGAATATATTCTCCATTTCTGGATGAAGGACACCATCAGTAACTAGTTTTGCAACAGTAGTAGTCGATCGATAGGGTTGAGAACCTTCTAAATAGGGTTCTTGCCAGATATTTCCCTGTTGTTCCAATAATTTCTTCAAGCCATAACGCAAATGGCGATCGCGCAGAGGATAAGCCGTGAGAAGATAGCGAATCAAATCTTCGCGGGGTTGAGTGACTGCTTTAATCGGATCGAGGTATTTACTGGATTTGGCGTTCATACTAGCAGGCATCCTAATTTTTGAAAAGCAGGTTCGATCAGCGATCTAGAAGCGGCAGGTACAGAGCGAATTCGTGAATTTTGCTCTGCTTCCCCAGATAACTGCCACAAATAACTCATGTATCCAAGGGGCAGATAAATATCTCGTAAGTCTAGTTTTCCCTCTGAAGTATGCCAACTAACCCTTAGCGGCGAATTTGTTTCCCGATCTTTATCAAACATGGCTAAAACTGCTACATCTCGATCTAAGTCATATACTTCGTCGCCTTCATACCAAAAATATCGATCGTTCTGATAATGTCGATTCTTGGTAAGTTTCAAAAGGCTGCGATCGGCTAATGTCGATACTTGGCTGACAATAACAGGTTGCCAGCGATTTTCCTGAGGAGTGTGGGGTAATGGCTCATAACCGAACAATTCACCATCAGACGAATCGGGAAGGGTTGTGGGGCATCTCAACACATATTTAGGCGGTTTTTGTGGAGACGGTAGACGCTGAATGAGATCTTCAGCAGTCAGCAACCGAATCCCGATTGGATCGAGTTTTGCTTGAATACGATCGAATGTTCTAATTCTTGGATGAATCTTGACTTCATCTCGATTCTGATTTCTGGAGTTTAGACATTCATGCGCTAATGAAAGATAAGCTCGATCTCCTCTAAATTTTACTCCTGTTACATCTTCCCGTGAATTAGCTAATAAGGTGGGTGGAGCGATGCAATAATAATTACCTTTACTTGCTAAAATCTCACCTTGAACTTCTAGCTCTTGTAATGTTTGACAGATTTCTTCCTGTAAGACAAATAGCTCTCTATTGGGTGAAATGCTTTCTCTCAGTAATCGAATAATCTGTGCTCTATTTAGAGTATTTGGTCTGTTCTGGTTAATTGGGTCGCGATGATTACTAAGTAAAGTTATAATTAAATTCGATAGCATTGTCTATACTCCTATTTTGACTTGGATCTACTCTGATTGTTAATTCAAATCAACTAAAGTATCTAATTTACTAATTAATCTTTGCTTATCCAACCATTCAGGTAGCAGATGGTTGTCAGATGCTTTCATGCTGTCGATCGCACCTTTAACTAGATCGAGATCAAAGCAAATATCTAATTCTCTCGCTGCCTTTTGAAAATCTTCTACAGATTCATCACCTAAAATCGTAAAACAGTAATTTTCTAAGTATTCATCATCTAATGCTGCTTCGGGCAGATCGTTTCTTGCCCCGATACAATGAAATCCTAGTTTTGCTTCTACTTTCTCTTGAGCATTCAGCAGTCGTAGATAATAGATACCAGTAGGTAAATTAATATCGATAGGGAGCGTATCCTGTTCATTTGTGGCTAGAGGTAGTGGAAGTTTCCTAGCCTCTCGATTAGGTAAGAGTAAATTCCAGCAAGATAGATCGTATGGACGATCTGGTTTTAATCCAGAAATTGTCAATTCTCCATCTACCCAGAGCCATTCAAGCTTATTAAGGCTTAATTTTGCTTCAATTAAAGATTGTCGATCGTAACCATAGCGTTGATAACTCAAGGAGTAATAATCGACAGAATTGTCCCAAAATTCTGATAACTCAGATAAACTAATTTTTAAATTACCCTCTCGATCGGCTTGAGCATAATGAAAAATATCTCCATCAGTCCCGTTAGTCATAATCAAACTAACTTGCTCTAAATTCCACAATCCTCGAATTTCAATTATTTGAGCATCGAATTCATGGGAGGATTCACAACTTAACGGTAAATTTTTAACGACTACTGTTCGGTCTTTAATATAAATTTGTGGCTTAGGTATTTCAGAGATAACTGAAATACTATATTTTTCAATTACAGTAAATTTCTGACTCCAGTTTATGCGGTCGCTAGAAATACTCACTCGATAGTTACCAGGTTTATCAATCCATTGAGCGAGAGATCGCTCAAACCATTTTGACCTAGCTAGTAAAGTATAAATGTTAGAACAGAGTTCGTTATTTGAGTCAGCATCTTTAATTTTAAGCTCAACTGTTGACAATTCTTGAACGGGTGGTAGCCAAAGGATAGGTACTTCTAGATATATCGATTTTCTCAAGCTTGATTTGATTCCGACAAGGCGGGGTGTGTCATTTTCTTGCAATTGCCAGTCAATTGTTCTTTGACAAAGCTTCTCTTGTGGCGAATCGATAGTTTTATCGTCAGATTGAATCGATATACATCCGCTGTATCCGCCCAATCTCATCTCAATACCTTTCCAACCTTTGAGACTACAGGGGATACAATTATCGATCGATTGAATTCCTTCATCCAATACGATCGTTATCTCTTTCGGCGTAAAGCAAATAATCTGTTCTACGCCAATGATTGTCGGATTATCCAAGTTAAACGGCAAATATTCGCCATAAGATGCGTCAAAAATTAAACAGGGCAATTCCTCATCTATCCCTTCACAAAACCATGTATAGATAGAATCACCACGATCGTTTTTTAACGAAACAATGTATTCCTGACTTACTTGACTTATATCGATTGTGAGTTCTGGAATCTCCAAACTCCCTTTCATAGGAATGTTCCCTTTCCATCCAGCTTCAGATATCTTGCAGTCACTACCTCTGTGATTTTCCCATTCATTATCCCAAATACTTTGCTCTGGTAAAATCAACTGGATATTTCCAGAGTCTTTAATGTCTAGGTGTAAGATAAGATCGGTTTCTTTTCTCTCAATATTTTGGCGACGGCTATTACTTTCTTTAGGTGTCAGTATTTTAACGATCG
The DNA here is from genome assembly GCF_031418915.1 of Chamaesiphon sp. VAR_48_metabat_135_sub. Taxonomy (NCBI): domain Bacteria; kingdom Bacillati; phylum Cyanobacteriota; class Cyanophyceae; order Gomontiellales; family Chamaesiphonaceae; genus Chamaesiphon; species Chamaesiphon sp. VAR_48_metabat_135_sub. Next base: position 4,339 of record NZ_JANOJV010000084.1, read on the forward strand.
CTTCCCAGTCTCTAAGAAAGAATCCATCATCTAGAGAAAGATTCCCTATAATACTATCTCGTTGTCTTTCATCTTCCAATATTGTAGGTGAAAGTTGGTTAGCTTCTAATTTTCTAGCAATTTTTGCTATTCCCTGAATAATCCTACCTGATATTGGTTCTCGATACTTAAATAAATGGGATAAAGTTCCGCCTTGAGGGTATTTGCGATTGTACAAACCCAAAATTTTATAGGACAGATTTTCAGCAGAATCTTCGGCTAAATTAGCCCATCCATGTCGATCGGCTAATTCTTTCAATAATTGAGCAAATTGTTCTAAATTTTGAGAAGGGATACAACTTTGAAGCCACAAGGTAGAAACATATTTATAACCATTTGGAGCCTCAACTAAACCGAGTAATCTAATTCCCTTTTTTGCGATCTGCCGTAGAGCAGTATTGACAGTTTGATTTGATGATATCTCCCAGCGATTGCATAATCCTTCCCAGAACAGATCGTCAGAATAGTAATAAGCATATTCAGACACAGCAAAGGTAAAAATCTTAATCCAATCTTGGTCTAAGCTATTGAAAGCCCTAGTTTTTCGTTCTGTAATTCCATCTAATCGTCGTAAATTCTCACCAACGAGAGCGATTAATTCATCACTTTGACTACGAGGAATATTCACATGGCCGAGAAATCTGTGACCTGTGGGCTTATCTCGATCTAACCAAAATGGTAGGATTTGTTCTTGCCATATTTTTTTCGTGTATTGAGGATTCATAAAGTCTTGGCTGCGATCGATTAATTCATGACTAGAATATAAACTTCGGCAATTTCGATGCTGTCTAGTATTTTCGATCTCTTCCGATCTATCTTTAGCTTCATCTAGATCTTTAGTCTGACTTCCTAGATCGGGATCTAGAATTGGCTCTAGATTGAATAATTGTTGTTGAGGCTCTATTTCGATCGATAGTCGCTCTTGTCGCTCTTTCAGCGCGGATATCTGTTGCTGTAATTCAGTTCTATTAATTTTCTGTATGACTATTTCGGCTTCTAGATTCTCTCCTCGATTCTGTAAATCAGCAATTTCAGCCGCTATCTTTTCTTTATTAATGCAGTGGTTACTTATCTCTTCCTGGATATTGGCGAGTGTTAACTCAGATCGCTGCGCTAAATCGATCGCGGATTGTCTTCGTGCTTCAATCTGAACTAAGTCAATAGATATCCTGTCTAAATTAGTCTGTCCTTCGCTAACTTCAGTATCTAATTCAACTAGAATATTTTGTTTAACAGTAATACTTACCAGCAATTCAGAGAGTAAGATTTCCCGATCTTGCTTTTCTAACAGTAGATCTGATATTTCTTGGATTAATGCTTGTTGTTGTTGCCGATCTCGGTCTATGTTCTGCAATAGAGATTGTTTCTGCGCCAACGATCTATCTAGATCTACAATTGCGATCGAGCTTAGATCGCGCCTCTCTTCCATTTGGAGAATATGGTACTCAATCCCCCTGAGATCGACTTCTCTATCTACTAGTTGCGTTTGTAAACTTTGTGCTTGATTCTGTAAATCAGTAAGTTGAAGCCCTAGTTCTTCCTTAGTAACAGAATATTGGCGTATTTTCTCGCGAATGTTCTGAAGTTCTAAATTTGATTGTTTAACTGAATCAATTGCTGATTGCCGTTGAGTTTGAATCAGAACTAATTCTGCCTGAGTTGTCTGTAAGTTATTCTGTCGCTCGACAACCTTTGCATCTAATCTAACTAACGAGGACTCTTGTGCCTGCCTTTGCAGCACTAAAGAATTTATTTCTCTTTCTAATCCTGCTTGTTCCTCTCGATATCGATTTACATCTTGTTTCAGTTGAGTGAATGCTGTTTGTAACTCCTGTCCCCCTACGATAATCTTTTGACAACTACTCTTTTTAATTTGTAATTGCTCTTTGACAAGTTGCTCTTCGCGTTGCAAATCATCTAAGCTCAATCTCGATTTAGCTACCTGGCGATCGATCTCCTCCTGACGCTGACGGGATAGGATCGTTAGACTAGCCGCAACTGCCGGAACTGTTCCTAAACCCGCCCATGCAGACTGTTGTAAATTTCGACTAATCAGAAAAGTCGATCCAAATCCTACCCCACAGGAAACGGAAGCAAGTAGAAACCAATTCTTGAACATATGGATAGCCTAGTAGGTACTTACCATCCTCAAACTCTTTTATATAGGCTCTTTGAGAGGGGGATAAGACTATATACTCAGGGAAAATACCTCTGTCAGGATAATAAAGAAAATTTCTACCCCACAACTCAAATTTTCTCCATCTACTACAGTAATTAACTTTTGACGTGGCAAAGTTTCAAAATACTTTCTCACTACTGAGTTGAGAATAGAAGTCTAAATTACAATAATTTATCGCGTTCGACTTCATCGAGGAACTTCTCAATCAATACTCGGGCCAGACTACTCATATTAGTATTGAGTTGCTTCGAGACGATCGCAAACCGTTGATGTCGAGACTTAGGTAAATCGACGGTAAATCTCGTCGTTGCCTCCTTCTGATTGCTTTTAAACATCTCAATCACATCAGCCGTCAGACTTGACTCCTCGATCGATTCCAGTGGATCGGTACTGACTTCAGTACTTACTTCTACTAATTTATCAGTACTGACTTCAGTACTTACTGAACTACTGACAGCATCGGGATCTTTCATAAATTGCTGCATCACATCAGCAGTCAATGATTTTCGCTTGTTGGTCATAATGACTTCAATATAGTTGTAAACAATCTGGAATATTCCTTCTGAGCGTCTTTGGCAGCATCTCCACCGAGATCGAAGACAGTCGCCCCCTGCCCGAAAGCATCAGCAATAATCTGACGTTGATGGATCACCTCGCCCAGAACATTAATATCCGGCACTGCTTTGAGAACAGTAAAAGCTTCCTGTTTCAGTCGAGTTCCTTTTACCGCCCGATTTAAAAAAATCGCCGCTTTTGGCTCTCCTTTGCGAATTGCCCGCGCTTGCTTGATCAACCGCACGGTATCCGAAGCACTAGCGAGATCGACTCCAGTGGGTTGACAGGGAATCAGTACCAAATCACTCCACAACACGATCGCTCTAGTCGCTTCAGCTAAAGTCCCTGGTGCATCAACAATCAACCATTGATGTTCAGTCGCTAAATTCGGCAAACGTTCGAGTAATTCATTTGGATCGGGAATGATTTCCACCGGAATTGGCTGCGATAGATTACTCAACCACAGTGACGAAGTACGTTGTCCGTCACTATCAATTACAAAAACCGAATCAGATTGAGACTGAAGCCAGCGGGCTAAATGAACGGCAGTCGAACTTTTACCGCTCCCTCCTTTCTGATTACACACTCCAATTACAGGCATAACGATCGGGTGCAATTAGCACCTAGCAATAGGATTGGACTATTACTATCTTAGCCTAGTCAGTACTTACTGACCCAAATAAATACTGATATACACATATTAATCAGCATATATATCAGTAAGTACTTACTGATATATATAAAATAATCAGTAAGTACTGATACAGCCCAACTTTCATGAGGGGAAATCTTTTCTCGACATGCTAGTTTTGGCATCAAAAACCGATCGTCACGCTTGTCCGATAGATCCGATTGAATAGTAACAATGTTCTATATGACCAGCAAAGATAGTTCTTTGATGAAAAGCAAACACATCCCCATATCAGTTGAAGAAGATGTAAGCGGCGGCGGCTTTAGCCGCCTTGGAGCGATTATAGGGCTTTAGCCTCAGTATGCGCTCAAGAATAGTACTAGTGTTCTTATGCTAGCTATCTTATGATATGATATTTGTCATAAACACAGCTAGCCCAATATCCCCAATGCTCGTATTTGAGTATAAAGCTTACGGCAAATCTAACCAGTTCCTTGCAGTTGATGAAGCCATCAAGACTGTTCAGTTCATTCGCAACAAAGCTATTCGGCTTTGGATGGATGGCGGGGCAAAGTCCTGTTACGACCTCAATAAATACTGTGCTGTGCTGGCTAAAGAGTTTCCGTTTGCTAACCAACTCAATTCGATGGCACGTCAAGCAGCAGCCGAACGTGCATGGGCATCAATCCAACGTTTTTACGACAACTGTAAAAGTAAGATTTCTGGTAAAAAGGGTTTTCCTCAATTTCAGAAAGACAACCGATCGGTTGAATATAAAACGTCAGGATGGACATTAAGCGATGACCGCAAATCGATTACTTTCACTGACAAGAAAGGAATTGGCAGGTTAAAACTTAAAGGAACTAGGGATCTAAACTTCTACCAACCCGACCAAATTAAACGGGTAAGACTGGTAAAACGTGCGGATGGGTACTACGTTCAATTTTGCATTTCTGTTGACCGGACAGAGACTTTACAAAGCTCTGGCAACACGATTGGATTAGATGTAGGGCTTGCTAGCTTCTACACTGATTCAAATGGTTTAGAGGTTGAAAACCCTAGATTTTACCGAGTTGGTTTCGTTGCGATGAAACGGGCGCAACGTCTAGTTTCACGCAAAGTCAAAGGTTCAAGTAATCGCATTAAATCTCGAATTAAGCTAGGTAGAATCCACCTTAAAATAAGTCGGCAACGTAAAGACCATGCTGTGAAATTAGCACGGTGCGTAATCAGATCTAACGATCTAGTAGCCTATGAAGATTTGAGAGTGAGAAACATGGTCAAAAACCACTGTTTAGCTAAGTCGATTTCTGATGCAGGATGGTATCAATTTAGAGTGTGGTTAGAAACATTCGGGCGAATCTTTGGTCGGATCACTGTTGCAGTGGAGCCGCGACTAACCAGCCAAGAATGTTCTAGTTGTGGCGTAATTGTGAAGAAGTCTTTGTCTACTCGCACTCATACATGTCAGTGTGGTTGTAGCTTGGGACGCGACCACAATGCCGCTCTGAATATTTTAACCAAAGCAATAGGTACAACAGGGCATGTTGGAACCTCTGTACTCGATACAGTAAACGCTTGGGGAGATAAGCCCTCTACTTCGGTTGGTGAAAACCTATCGGGGCAAGGCATGTCGCGGAGCCAAGAATCCCCTGCTTTAACGAATCAAGCCGCAAGCGGCGAGAGAGTGTAAGCATGGGGAGTGTCAAGTCCAATCATTCTGGCAGCTATATGTTAAATGAGGTAATTGAAATCCTAGATCGACATCAAGTATTTGCAGGAATAGAAAAGACCACAACTCAGATAGCGATCAAAGAAATTTTGGAAATGGCAACAAACGATTATGACTGCAACCAAGGGGAGATTTTAGAAGGACACGCCCAGAAATTCCATCTCTGTTACTCCTGTCTAGCCGATGATGCCAATTTGGATGATGGACTTTGTGTCACATGTCTAGGGGACTGAGACAGTTCCGATTGAAAGGAGTAAGATTACAGACCTAGCACCTCCTTCAACTTTTCAATTGCCAACGTGTGCTTGGGTTTGGGCATTTTCGCCAGATTCTGCAACTTCCACCGCACCGCTGGTAACTCCTCAACCCCCGCTACTCCCAACAGCGTCCAATCCGGTTCAAGTTCCTTCACCGACAGCAGAAATCGCTTCTCCTCCATTGATAGTGACAGGCGTAACAAATCGATCAACCGTTCGCGCACTGCAACCAATTCCTCACAGCTAACTGGCAACCGACTCATCCCCACAAACTCATTATTAAATGTAGTCTCCAGCGGTAGTCGATTGGGTTTAAGTACCTCCGCCATCGGGCGATTGTGACTGATTAAATAGACCAAGAAGGCCGTTCTAATCGCCGGAGTCAACCCCTCATTCGCCAACAACATTTGCACGTCAAACAAATCTCTGGGGTGTTGTCTGTCCAGAGCCGCACAAATCTTCCCCCCATATAAATCTGGCAACGAGAGCGTCTGCACCGACATAAACAGCCCAAACTCTTCTTCCACTTGCGGAGCCAGATCCCGCAGTTCGCAGGGAAAGACAGACCCGCGAATAGTTTCATTGGGTTCGACCTTCACCGTTACCAGCCCCAAACGCACCACTAATTTTCGCAACCGCCCATCAGTAGCTTTTAATGGTTGAATCGTCACCTGGGGCATCGCTTTACTAATATCCCGTGAGATCGTAGTCAAAATATCGCTAATATTCGCCAAAGTACTTTCTCTGTCTTCAATTGGCAAATAAGTTAAATCGATATCCACCGACAACCGAGGCAGATCGCGGATGAATAAATTCAGCGCACTACCACCTTTGAGCGCGAACCTACTATCTCGCATCACATAGGGCAGAATCCGCAGTAGTAAATCTACCTGAGCTAAAAACAACGATCGATCCATCAATTCACCCCCAGATTCGCAGGGACAGTAATCTGATATTTGGGGTCTAACCGTCCGCCACTGACGATCGAGCGATTACCCACACCCAGATCGATCGCGCTCAGATCCAACCGCTCGAACCAAGGATGCTGGTGTTGCTCTGCCAAATATAAAAACAACCGCCGTACCTTAATCGAGTTACAAGCAGCGAGTAATGACTGTAGCAATCTTGGGCGCAGAGTAACTAAGCCTTCTATCAGCAACCAAGCTTCCTCAACTGATTGGGTATGAGGTACTAAATACAACATTTCTAAACTGGCGCGTTCTGGAGTGGAAATGTTAATCGCCAAATCTCCCAACCGCCGCTCGGTTAAACCTAATAGAGGTGCTTGAGCGAACAAATTGGTAGTGAAATACTGAATCTGCCAGACCTGGGCTTGTTGTCGCAACCAGTGGGGTAACTTCACCCCCGTCGTGCCAAATAACATTACCGCTTGTCGCTCTAGGGGAAGAAAGTGACCGTAACCAGCTAACTCCAGGGCTGTTTTGCCACCAGGATGGATCGCTAACCCTAATTGCTGTTGTACCGCCCATAGACCGCCGCTCCAATCGTAGGTATCGCCGACTTTGACGAAGGCACCGCGACCGATCGACCGGAGCCAATTGCTCTGACAGTAGCCCGCGATCGCGCTAGATGAAAAGCCCTGGCTGGATAACCAAGTCGCGGTGTAGACTGCGCCTGGTTGCCAATTGACGAGGAGATTATTTAGTTTCCTGCTATTTAATATACTCATACTATATAAAATAGCATGAAATCAAATTAACCTGATTTGGGGCTAGATTCAACAACTGCTGGCGGGCAAATTAATCGAACGCTCTTCCTCGATCGATACCCTCCGCTCCGTTCGGATCGTCCCCTGCTCTAATCGCTTGGTGACAGAGGATATCAAGCACACGAATCTAGCAAATTGTCGTGCGCTTGATTTGTCTTCGGATTTGTCTTCGAGGTGACGCAAGGGAAGCGCACAAGCCGATCTGGGATAGCTACAAGATCCTGTAGCTATCCCAAATCACCCCATCTTGTAGCAATATTGACAATGGTGTTCAGTGAATTGTACAATTAGACTGTACAATTAATAAATTCAGATAGTGATTAATCAAGAAATCACCTATTCTCAGGTACGCGCAAACCTAGCGACTATTCTTGATTCCGTCAGCGAGAATCGTGAGATCGTGAAAATTACTCGCCGCAACGGGGCAGATGTCGCACTTATAGCCGCTGATGAGTTATCTAGCCTCTTAGAATCAGTCTATCTCCTGCGCTCTCCCGCTAATGCCAAACGATTATTTAGTGCGATGGAGTGGGCAAAATCCGATGCAGCTATTCCCCAAAGCTTGGAGCAATTGAGACAGGAGTTGGAGATTGAATCGTAAGCGTAAGCAGAAATCAGCCAGCGGTGATGATGCAGCGATCCAGCCAGAGATAATTTTACTTGTTCCTGTCTTTAGTCCAGAATTCAAAATAGATTTGCGCTGGTGGTACCGATACGAACCTAAGAAGGGCGACCGGATCATCGATTTAGTGGCTGATATCCTAGATGGCGATCCGTTCGTTGGGATCGGTAAACCAGAGGCATTAAAGTATGTTGCTGTAAATACTTGGTCGCGGCGAATCGACTTAGAGCATCGACTGGTCTATCAGGTAGAAGACAATCGAATTGTGTTTCTGCAAGCTCGTTATCACTATGAAGATTAGCAAGAGTTACAAAGCACTTCAAATTGATGCTGTCAGTCCAGAGCGTAAAACTTAGATTCGTCGAAGGCAATAGTCTCGTCGCTCGTCATCTTCAGAAACGTCGATCGGGAGGCTACTAATAAGCTTGCCAATTTGATTGAAAATTTAATGGAAATTCGGTGAAAATCTTCTCGACCTGGGCATAGCCTAGAACCTAATTCCGGTAATAATTCTAGTCTCAAGATGTTCCGCTAAAGAGCGTTAGCGGATCGTTAAATTACCCCCCCAATTCCAGTAAAATTTTAGATACCCGCATCAATAGTGCCCACATTGGATGAACTAAATCCCACTGCTACCACCTCGCCCTCAAACATCGACCAGTCCACACCCTTCACCCTCAACGCCGATGAATTAATTGCAGCGTTTACCAATTTCCTCACCTTCGATGTTGGCTCTGGCGGAGCTAGTGCCGAAACGATCCGTACTTACTGGTGTGAAGTCCGTTACTATCTACTCTGGTGCGAGACAAACCAGCTTCAACCCCTGACTGTCACCAGAGATCAGATTAAGATCTATCGTCACCATCTCGTTGCTCAAAAGTATAAACCTACTACCATTAGTCTCAAACTAGTCGCCGTCAGTCGGATGTACGATGCGGCGATGGAATACAGACTGCTGACGATTAACCCCGTCTGGGGCGTTAAACCGCCCAAACAGCGCAGCGACCCCGCCGAACGGATTACCCATTTGACTGCGGACGAAGCTCAAGCCTTGCTCCAGGCTCCTCTGAGTAAACCTGTATCCCTCAAGACGCTGCGCGACCAACTGTTATTGGGGATTATGACTTTAGAAGGGCCAAGAACGATGGAAGTGCATCGGGCTGACATCAAGGATATCGTGCGCGGTGCAATGGGTGTGGGGATTACGGTGATTAGCAAACGACAACAGCGGATCGTACCTTTAACCCCCGATTTGGTGGAGTTATTAGACCGTTATTTACTCGCTAGAAGAAAGGCTGGTTATAGCATTGCTGCGATTACACCCTTATTTATCAATCTCTATTACCGTCCGAAAAATTTACAGGAATCCGAGCAGGATTATCGCTTGTCGCGACGGGGGATGAGAAAGATTGTTGATGGTTATCTCAAAGATCTCAACATCAAACATGGGGAGGGACGGACTTTATCCGCTCACTCACTCCGGCATACAGCGGCTACCTTGGCGATTCAGAGTGGTGCATCGCTGCGGCAGGTGCAGGATTTACTGGGACATGCCGATCCTCGGACTACGGCGATCTACACCCATGTGGGGGATAGATGGTTGAATAATCCGGCTTTAAATTTGGGGATAAAGTTGAATCCTGAGTAATCTACAAACTCTTGTATAAATTTAAACAACAATCAACTTATTTTTCAAACACTCCTAAACAATCAAGTCTTTTCTAATAATGTCTAAAATTATTTGTACTTGCTGATTAGAGGGTAATTCTTGTGTTTGATTGATTAAGCTTGCTGTTAGTTGAGGATTATTGAAACGAAACATAATCTGATCTAAAGCTTTTTTCCAATAGTTGTAAAAGTAAGGTAAAATTATTTTTTGATATGTTATGGGATGGGATTTAGTAAGATTCTGTACTTGTTCTATGATTAACGAATGAACTACTAGAGCTTCTTTCAATGATTTGTCTTGCTGCAAAAGTACTGTTATTAATTTTCCAATAGGCAAAATGTTATCGGCAGAAATAGTGTTTTGGTATTGGCTAATGAATTCTGTACAAGTTGATTGTTGTAGATGAATTTGATCGATAATATCAGCAGTCGTTTTCAAAAGTGATTGAGTGCAAGATACATGTGATATTTCACGACACATTACAGCTAAATCTATTGATTGATTTTTTGCCAATTCTGGTTGAAAAATAGCAAGGTTTGCTATCCTAAAAATAATTGGTATAACTCCAATAATAAAAGTGAAATTTTCTACTTGTTGCCAAGCTTTATTTTCTTGTGAATTGAGAATTTCTCTGACATCGATTCCTACCTCTGAAATATCTCTATCTGATGTTTCGATTAGATTTAAAACTATCATTATTTCTGCCATTTCAACAGATAAATCGAGTACTTGAGCAAAATTATTTTCTAGAACGAGTTGAGGAATTATATCAGGAATTAGGCTAGTAAGAGGAAGTATTTGCTGTGACGCTCTAGCCATTTCAATACCTCTGATTGCCCAGTTAATCGAACGTTCGCCATTGCCAACAGCTCCAGCAAATGAAGCAAGTTGAGTGAGTATGTAGCAATCTCTTTCGGATTTATAATAATCCGATCTTGTTGAATTTTGACTTAGGAACATACCTCGTGCTGGTATTGCATAACTCTCACCATTTTCAAGATCTTCAGGAGAATTTTCTGTTGTTGCAACAATAGTAAAATAACCAGTGATATGACCATAAACAACAAACAAATCTTTCCAGGTATTATTATCCTGTCGGTATTTTAGTAAACACTCTCCAGCTCGATCCCACACTTCAAATACAATAGACAAATCATCAGTTGCCAACCATTTTGCGATTGCCAATTCTCCCAATGCTTTCACTAATTCTGTTTCAGGAATATCTTCAGATAACTGTGCTAAATTTACAGCTTCTTGAGCGTAGTAGATCGATAACTTTGGTTCTCGATCTGCAATTGCTTGGCTGAGTCTGAGAAAAACATAAAATTTAGATAGTGGATATGCTTCAGTCGGCTGTTTTAGAGATTGAGTTAAGAAATTAACAGCTTCATCATAACGACGTACAAAAACAAATTGCCTCCCCAAACATTCTTGAAGTAGGAATCGGACGCGAGGATCGTCTGAAGAACGTGCAATTGCTAAATTGGCAACTTTAATTGCTTCAGTCAAATTTTTATTATATTCAGCAATAATAATTATCTTGGCATGAATTGCAGAAGCCCACAATAGTTCTAGATTTAGATTTAAAGAAGATTCAACAAGTTTATCCATAGCCTTTAATAAAGATTGCCAGTCACGATTATTTACTGATTTATCAGTTTCTAAAAGCCAAAGCTTTTCTACAATAATTGGGCAAGCTACTTCTGCTAGTTCAGTTGAAAATGCTCGATCTCGTTGATCGGAGGTTAACTTCTCTAAAGTAACTATCCAATCCTCAAGCTCTACTATATTTTGAATATTTTTGCCAACCATCAAAATTAGTGACTCAAATGGAATTTTATCTAGTAGAAGAGATAATTTACTTTTTTCAGACGATTCAACTAAAGAAGAAAAATGTAAAGCCATTTGCAAATATCTATTTAATCGCAAAAATCCTATTCGATCTGAATATGGGCTAATAATAAGATGGGCAAATGTTGCCATTGCCATACCTGCTTCTTGGATTGTTATATCTTCGATTAAGCTATCTAAATTATTAAGAAGATAACTAACAGATTTTCGATTTTTAACACTAAAGGAAATTTGAACACCACGTAATAATAAGCGAATTCCCAAATCCATCTGTTTGGGTAGAGGTTGTTGAGACCACAGCAGCAGCAGTCCTCCATCATCAATCTTATTTTTGTCTAGTTCCAATCCATTTAAGGCGAAAAGTAATAAAGATCCTGCTTTGTCAAATGCTTCTGCCCTAGCAAAGTAGGATACAGCATTAAAAGCTTGATATTGATTGAATTCACCATTGACAATCAGTTCACCGAGGGTTAAATAACATTTTCTACGCACGGAGCTAGACAAATCTTGGCTACCCAGTGTTTTAACAAGTGGTGAAACCAACAAATAATTGCTACGATCTCGCTGAATCCAAGCTCCAAGTAAATGATGCAAACGTTGCTTAGGTCGTTCGATACTAGGAGAAACATCCGCCAAAACTTGTACATCCTCTTGAGAAAATGAGCCTGAAATGAGATTTAGACGATATAAAAGTTCTTGGCTTTGATCATCTTTGATAGCCGCTAAAATACGACCAAGAGTTTCCTCGTTGATATCACTCGCATATTTACCTCCTAAAAGAGCCTCAAATTCCTGTGAAGTAAACTGCCAATTCTGTCCATGAAGATACTCAGAAATTGCAGCTAGCAAAGAGGGATGATGGTTAGCTAAAGCATTTAAATAAGCAACTCGACCTATTTGAAAAAAAGATTCTGGAGCACCATATATATTAAATAGATCCGAGGCTTCATCATTTGTAAATGCTGGGACATTAGTTACATGAAGGATTCGATCGCCTAAGATAGATTGCAGGTTTTGGGGTAAATGGTGGGAGCTAGTTGATAACAAGCGGATGCCTTTGCTATCGCAGACTCGTGCTAACAAAGTTAATCGAGTTTCAAGTTCATCTCCTCTTGCAAGTCGAGGGAGATCGTCAAAAACCAAAATTGCATTAGCACCAAGGCGATCGCTTAGTTCGTTGTACCATTGATTCAGATTTCCTTGAGATGAATATCCTACTAATGATTCGACTGCTCGATCGATACGAAGACAGGCTTGCTCCACCGTTAGATCTCGAAGTCGGAACCATTTACAACCAGAACAATGTCCTCGATCGATCGAATAATTAACCAGCAGGATGGCTAACTGAGTTTTACCAGAACCCAAACTACCATTAATAGCAATCCAAGTATGATTTATGAAAGTTTGTGATAGAGATTGAATCGTTTCTCCTCTCAAGCTGGAGCGTTCGGACAACAGTGGGATATCCAAGATTGAAGTTTCAACTACATACTGAAAGGCTCCATCGATCCCTTGTGTTTTGGCTATTTGCTGTATTTCCGCACTCAATTCGTTAACCAACTGACTATTTTGTTGCTGTTCTTGCTCCAAATTAGTAACACGATTATCAATTTCAGAAAACCAGCTTTTTAGTGTTTTTAAAGTTTCGCGATCGGTGCTACTGAGGCTTGGTAATGCAAGTTGAACATTTAGTTCTTCTAAAGTTAGTTGTTTTCTACCATGTTTGCAAAGACGAGTGAAAACATACCAGAACAGTCTTTGATATTGCTGCTGTGCTTGCTGAGAATCGATCGCATGTTGCCGATCTAATAGTTGCTGCTGAAGAAGAGATGTGAGAGATCGGGCTTCTGGAGCGTTAGTTTGCCACTGAAATTTACTAATGAGATCGAAAAATTGCTCGGTAGTCGCTGTTTGAATAAAATTTCTAAATTGTTGCCAGGTATCTTTATGAAGATCGTCTGGCTTTTTGACATTTTCTAAAATCTGCCGAATACCTGCTATGACTCGATCTTGATTTTCTTTCTCCAATTTCCCCAGCCGCAAACTTTCCCAAGCTTCGATGGCTGGTATTCGATTGGGAAGTGGAGAGAGTTTCTCCTTACCGATTCTTGTATTTGTGGTGAATTGAAAGATTAGATCCGCAGTGGGGTTTGTCAGACAATGTTCGACAAAACAGGCGATTGCAGTGACTGATTCTGAACTTTTAAGGGTGATTGAATCCTCTCGATGTTTAACCTGTTCGAGGAGTCTGCTGCACTCCTCTGAATCGGCAATTAATGCGCGACCAACAATATCGATATCTTCTCCACACTCAAGCTCAAGAATTTGGTTTGGCGTTAAGTCCAGCCATCTTTGGATTGTCAAATCGACCTGATAGACATAACCTCGGATGGTACTCCATGCGTCTCTATCTCTAATTGTGCTGAAAGGAAGCATATCTTGCTCTTTATTGATAGATAAAATCCTAAAAAATACTGATGACTAGTAATACTACAGCTTCCAGCCCATGCTTAGTTTAACTCAACCGCTTTGCGAACGGTAATGGGTTTTTAGCTTTAACTGAACAGACTCGATCGTTGGTACAATAGAATAGTTGAAACCAAATTACTACATACGTTTGGAGGTTTTTCGATGCAAGCTGTCACAACAGATCCCACAATTAACGGCTTATATATCGGTTACAAAGATATTAATCCGCCCCATCAGTGGTATCCCCTCGCCCTGCTCACATGGGAAAAATCCGAGTACTGCCTCGAAATTACCCAGAGCGGATTCAAAATCCTCAATCAATATCCTGGCTACTGGATGGCTTTCCCGCCAGAATGTCGAACTGGTGGTGTATACCGAGGAAAACATCTGCCTGCGACGATAGATAAGCGGATGCCATCGGGAAGAAATGACGAACGTGAAAATTTTAAGTTCTTCAATCTCGAATATCAGCAATTAGATGGAATTGCCTTTTTAAGTAAATCTGGAGGGCGTAGCGGCATCGATCCTTTCGATATCTACCCGCAAATCGCTCCTGATGCTAACGGCATTCATACATTTCACTTCTCACCAGCTATTTTGCCAGAATCGAGTGAATTTGTTCGTCAGATTCCGATTGGTACACAGCTCCAACACCGGATCGAACAGGATGGATCTATTGCGATTCTTAAAGATGAAACTGCGATCGCTTATTGTCACCCCTTCTTCAGTCATCTGAAATTCACCAACATCGATCTCGAAGTCGAACAAAATCTGGACAAGCCCTATTTAGGGATGAGACTATTACTCAAGGCTAAAGTTAGTGGCAAAAATTTATATCATAGCGACGCATTCAAAGTATGGAATTCTCTAGTTTATTCGCAGTAATTATAGTTAGCGAAGCATCAAAACTAAGTGAAGAATTTGTCGATCTAGGAATGCTTGATAAATTCTGGATGTCTACTCCAGAATTAGGATTAGCTGTATTTAAAGCTGATAGTCCAATGGGCACGACTGCCTGGAGTGAGAAAATTGCTTCAGAACTAGCCAGAGCAATTGGTTTGCCGACAGTCTCCTATGAATTAGGCATTGACTGGCAGGGGAATCGAGGAGTGATCAGCCCCAATTTTCTCAAAGCTGGGGAAATTGAACTAGCTGGAGCTGATTTATTGTCCCTCGTCTATGGCAAAGATAATTATTACTACACGCTAGAAAACTCAATTAATGCTCTAGCAGCTAATAACATCAAACTCCCGATTAGTTGGGCAGCTCCACCGCAAATTACCACAGCAGCCGAACTATTTGCTGGGTATTTAATGCTAGACGCTTGGATTTGTAATATCGATCGACACGACTATAATTGGGGCGTGAGAGTCGATCCTAGCGGCAGTCTGGAGTTATTACCCAATTTTGATTGTGGTGCCTCCCTGGGCGTACAGATGTCTGGATCTGAGATAGTCAAACTCGGACTGAAGGCGGATCGCTGCTCGTCGATGATGGGAGCTGCCATCTGTCGTCGTACTGAAAGAGCTGCCGAGAATTTTAATTTCCCAGATTTGGCAAGAGAATTACTCGATATCTATCCTACCGCAGCCAGTTATTGGATCGGCAAAATTGGGGCGATTTCTTTAACTATCGTTAGCGATCTATTCGAGCGAATTCCCGCTGATTGGATCGATCTTGCTTCAAAAGAATTTGCCATCGATTTGTTAGAATTTAACCGTCAACAATTGACATCGATGATAGTTAACTTCAAACCGAAAGAGTAATTATCGATCTTAACCCTGAAGAATCTCACTAAACTAATAATAGAGAGATTATCAAAGCTAAAAATTATCTGACATATTGCAAATATAAGATTAGCCAGGTTTATTAACTTCAAAAACTGGATCTGGTGCAATAACAAACCATTCATGATAGATAATCGCCAGCCAAAATTCTGCTCCAGCAACTTTATCGCACACAGCTAAGTAACCAATCCCATCCGCAGTACTATAATAGGTCGTATCCTTCAAAAATATCGTGACTGAATTCCCATCTGCACTCCAAATTGTTCTCAAAATTTCAATATTGGCATAATGTTCGGGATCGATTGGTAGTAAAACTGGGCGATTGTCGATCGTCAAAAATTCTAGATCGTTTTCTTCCTCGGCGGTTCTAAACACCCAATTCCAATCATATGGTCCCTCATGTTTCTCAAGACTGAGATCGAATTTTACCTTGTCAATTTTTTGACGTGTCGCTGCGGATAAATCGGCTAATTTCATCTCAATCTCCTGTTCTGTACTCGGTATTTTCACTAAAAAATCAGTTCGATCTCTTTGAACTTACAGCTAATTATCATGAGTCTCCCACATTATTGTTTGAGGATTTCTTGAATCGGTAAGTAATCTTTTAAATCTTCAGCTAGATGTAATGGTGCTGGGTAATTTATTGCATCAAAATGGTGAGTTAAGCCGTACAATCTTTGACACTGAATAAAGCTAGCCCAATCACTAGCTACATCTTCTTGCTGTAATGTCAAAGTTAGCATAATTCCAGTCGGATTATATCCTTGAGCTGATAGATTAGGTTTCATCAACTTACCAGCCTTGGTCGTCGTCGAGAAAAATTTACTTTTCTGTAAAATTGGATCGGTACGATTACTAGGTTTTTGATTGCTCAGATAATAGTAACCACATTCTGCGTCTTGAGCGGATGAATGAAAGACACCCTTGGTATTTCCTTCTAAATTGCCAGATTCATCGCAAGCTCGATAGATAGGTACTTCCAAGGATTCAGGTGTGAGAATAGCAGCGATGCGAACGTGAGGATACTCCGAGAGGGGGATAAATCGAGTCGGGCAATCGTCGGTATGAAAAGCCAGACTATCCTGCCGCCAATGCTGTTTTTGAAGGAATAATAAACCCTTTGTCCGCAAATTCTGGGCATCAAAGCAGTAGATAGTTGCTTCTTTTGTCTCTTCAAATAAGTTATTAAATACCCAGTTTTGCATTTTTGACTTATTTTTGAATTCGATCGGATTGAAAATCTCCTTCCGTGCCATTTTTATCTGAAAATCATAGATATCCATCCATTCAGAACCATAGCCTTTAGCCATGATGCCATCCCGATCGATTCGCACGGCTACAGGGAAAAATTTATTGCCACAAGAAATGGCATACACACCCACACAGGCAACATCGGTGGGAAATTTATCGGCTCTGAACTCAGGGTAAATATAGGCTCCAGTCATAGCTAATCCCCGCAGGAGACTGTTCTCTACTCTTCGGCTAAACTCGGCTTCTGATGGCTCTGCTTCGGAATCTGACTCGCTGGTCTTGTCTTTTTTCGGTTTCTCAGGCTCAAAGCATTTAGTAACGCAATCTAACTCAGCTAAAGCTGGGCGAAAACATGGTTTGGGATCTTTCTTAGCATCTTTCCCCCAGAAATCAGCTTTAGGTAATATCTCTAGGAATGCTAGTTTTTTACTTCCTGGTACTGATGTTGAGAGTGCATCTTTAAGTTCTGGAGATTCTTTGAATTCGCGAATCCTATCTTTATAATCGGAGGTCAAATTTGCTCCTGATAACTCTGTACCTAGTTTGCCAAGGCCGATCGTCTTAATATTTTTAATGCCATATTTAGCCGCCAACTTCTCAACTAATAACTGAGTTGCTGGAGTTTGTATCATTAGTAAAAGCTCAAGGTTGTCTGGTATTTTGAAAGGAATACAATCTGATTCTATGGCGAGTTCAGATTTGATAAATTCTTTGATTGTGTTGTGCTGGGATAATGCAGACTTTAAAGCTTTAGTATTGTCGCACCGAGAATAAGCTTCAATTTCACAAACTCCAGTACCAAAAAATTCTTGAATACGATTTAAACAGGCTTGGTGAAAACTAGCAATATCTGTTGGAAATAATCCCGCTCCTGCATGATGAGATTTTGATATTCTTGTGTTGTAAACAGTTACCCAGTTAAGCCCATCACTATGATGGTTGCAGGGGAGATCGATAATATCTTGGGTAGTAAATTTATCTGCACGCTCTAGTTCTTGAATTAAACGTCCTAAATTACCTTCAAAATCTAACCCTCGTTGCTCGCCCATATATTTAATATTTGCAGGAGCAAATCGTTTAGACTTAGTAGGACTTAAATAAACTTTTGTTTCAGTAGGTAAATATCCAAGCTTCCAACTTATCCACCGGTTAGAGTCGAGGGGGGCTATTAAACCCCGCCCCTCTCTGTTCGATCTGTACGTGCGACTTTCATCGCATACAGCTCTC
>NZ_JANOJV010000085.1:0-7773 GCF_031418915.1 Chamaesiphon sp. VAR_48_metabat_135_sub
ATGACATCAAGGATGAAATATCGGTCGATCGTGTGCTAAAATACGATGTTTGGACTCTAAATATCAACTCTTCGACGCGCTCAGATGAGATCGATTCCGCATGGCGGACGCTAGGCGAACGAGATATGTAGATGTAGGCGACACATTATTAACTGATTTAATTTAGTCAACGTGCGTGTACATCGATAGGAGGCGGATTAAGACGGAAGAGATCACCACTAGGATAAACTATAATATTGCATGGCCAGTCAGAAAACAGTAGATATCGGTTTCACTCTCGACGATTTCGCAGCATTACTCGATAAGTACGATTACCATTTTAGCCCTGGCGATGTCGTTGCTGGTACCGTATTTAGCCTGGAGCCACGGGGTGCTCTGATTGACATCGGCGCGAAAACTGCTGCTTACATCCCGATTCAGGAGATGTCGATCAATCGTGTCGATCAACCTGAAGAGGTATTACAGTCTAACGAGACTCGCGAATTTTTTATCCTCACCGATGAGAATGAAGATGGGCAACTCACCCTCTCCATCCGCCGGATTGAGTACATGCGGGCATGGGAACGGGTACGCCAACTGCAAGCTGAAGATGCTACTGTTCGCTCTCAAGTATTTGCTACCAACCGTGGTGGTGCGTTAGTCAGAATTGAAGGATTGCGTGGATTTATCCCTGGTTCCCACATCAGTACTCGCAAAGCCAAAGAAGAATTAGTCAACGAAGAACTCCCTCTCAAGTTCCTCGAAGTAGACGAAGATCGCAACCGCTTGGTACTCAGCCACCGTCGCGCCCTCGTCGAACGGAAGATGAATCGCCTCGAAGTCGGCGAAGTCGTGATCGGTTCGGTACGTGGAATCAAGCCTTACGGTGCCTTCATCGATATCGGTGGAGTCAGCGGATTGCTACACATTTCCGAGATTTCTCACGATCACATCGATACGCCTCATAGCGTGTTCAATGTCAATGATGAAGTCAAGGTGATGATCATCGATCTCGATGCAGAGCGCGGACGGATTTCTCTGTCTACCAAGCAATTGGAGCCAGAACCAGGTGATATGATCAAAAATCGCGATCGTGTCTATGAAATGGCCGATGAGATGGCAGCTAAATATCGTGAGATGTTACTAGCCAAAGCATCTGGACAACCATTAGAATCGATCGAGATCCCAGTCGCAACCGTAGCTATTGACGATTTAGCCGAAGAAGAAATTGAAATTCCATCAGCGATGGAAGAAGCCGAAATTCCACCAGAAATCGAAGTAGCAGCCACTGAAGAAACTGTCTAATTCTCGATCGCTAATTGTTAAAATAATAAACAGAGGGCTAGCCCCTCTTTTTATTAAACCTTGTTCTAACTTATAACTTAGCTCGATCCTTTCCCCCTTTCCCTTTTCCCTTTTCCCCCTGTCAGCACTATCCCCTAATCCCTATCCCCTATCCCCTAGATTATGCCTCCAAAATGGCCGCGCGAACCCGATCGAAGTGACCCTGAATATCGTAGACTAGACGATATCTGGACTTTTGCCGCTCATGTCGCTGTATTTTCTTCTGTCAACTCTGGGATGTGGTTCTTTAACATCTTCCTGCGAGCAAATTGGAGTTGGGCGACAGCGATGACAGGCATCTGGGCATCAGTAATATTGGTACACTATTTATACGTATTCAAAATTGCCAATTACTCCCCAAATTCTAATGGCTAACAATCAACAAATCGAAGATCTAGCAGCAGAAATCGGCGATAAAGTCTATATCGATGTCGCCAAATGGCACCTGTATCTCAAAGATGCCAAACTCCACACCACCGTCGCCGAGCAATTATTCCCATTACTGAATAATGGTTTGAATGGTGATAAACTCACCGAAGTATTGACCAATATCTCGATCGATCTTGGTGGCGGTAGACTCAAAACATCCCTGCTCAGTCTCATCCCCGTCACCGCTCAAGCCCGACTGATGGACATCCTCCAAGAATACGCTCGCAATCTTTAGCTGTTTGGTGTCAATATCTACAGGTTATTACTTATTACTTATTACTTAAAGAATGATTGACCCAGTAGATATCAAACGCAATATTAACATCCTGATCGATCGCCTGGGCAAGACCCAGGAGTATCTTTGACGTTCCTGCACTGACAGCTAAAATTCAGGATTTAGAACAAGTCGCCGCCCAGCCAGAGTTTTGGGAGAACCAAACAGTGGCTCAAGCAGCGATGCAAGAACTCAATGACTATAAATCCCACCTCGCTCAGTTTCAGCAGTGGCAAAGCAGTGTATCTGATGCCCAGACTGCCCTAGAACTGATGGAAATGGAGCCAGATGAGGCTTTAGGTCAAGAAGCAAAAGAGAACCTATCTCAGGTCAGTTTAGAACTCGATCGATGGGAATTAGAACAGCTATTATCAGGTACATACGATGCGAAGGGGGCAATTCTTACAATCAATGCCGGGGCTGGGGGTACGGATGCCCAGGATTGGGCTGAAATGCTCCTGCGGATGTACACCCGTTGGGCGGAGAGTCGTAATTATAAAGTCCAGCTTGCCGAAATCTCCGAAGGAGAAGAAGCTGGATTAAAATCAGCAACTCTGGAAATCGAGGGGAAGTACGCCTATGGGTATCTCCGCAGTGAAAAAGGCACCCACCGCCTAGTCAGAATTTCGCCGTTTAATGCCAACGATAAACGGCAAACCAGTTTTGCGGGCGTAGAAGTAATGCCACTAATTGACAACTCTGTCCAACTCGATATCCCCGATACCGATTTGGAAATCACCACCACCCGTGCGGGTGGCAAAGGCGGGCAAAATGTGAACAAGGTAGAAACAGCAGTTCGCATCGTTCACAAGCCGACAGGTGTCGCTGTTCGTTGTACTCAGGAACGCAGTCAGCTTCAGAATAAAGAGAAAGCATTAGTAATTCTCAAGGCTAAATTATTAATTATCGCCCAAGAGCAAAAGACCAAAGAAATCGCCGAAATTCGTGGTGATATTGTCGAAGCTGCTTGGGGGATGCAAATTCGTAACTATGTTTTTCATCCCTATCAAATGGTGAAAGATTTACGCACGAGTGTAGAAACAACCGCCGTTACTGACGTGATGAATGGTGAAATTGATGAGTTTATCGAGGCTTACTTACGTCAGGAAAATCAGATGGTGAGTGAGTAGTCGATCGCAATTAAGAAAGATTGTTATAAGCTGTTTGCACATCTCTTGGGTAGTGAAGGAGTGTCGCTGAATCAATATATCGAATACCTAAATCCATTATATCTCAATTATTTAATCGATCGCGTAAGCGCGCCGCAAGGCGGTCGAGGTGAGTTCGATCGATTAATATTGTCTGAACTGTGATTAGAATGATTAAAGGATGAACTATGATTAATTCTGTAGAGCAATCATAGTCTATAGATGCAGATCTTTGTGATATTTTCACAACGTATTAATAGTTTTAGAGAAAATTAATAAATTCCTCGATCGATATCTGTGCTTGTTTGAGAATGCCGCTCAATATACCAACTTTCAATTCTCGATGTAGAGGGACAACGCAACCAATTTCGCCCTCTTCGGTTTCCTTTTTCATCACTACATGGCTCCCAGTTTGACGGACTTGCTCGAAGCCTAAACGTTCAAGTGCCTTAATTGCTTCTTTACTTGAGATCCTTGGCATTCTAGGCATAACTAACTTCAATATTAGTGACGAATCTAGGGGATGTTTGAGGTAAAGGAAATTCTTCTAAATATAGGCGTGTTGCTTCTTTCAATCCGGCAATTGCTTGCTCGATTGTTTCGCCTTGGTCAACTGTACCAACTTCTGGACATTCGGCAATATACATGTCATCTTCTTTATAGACGATCGCTGTAAAATTTTGAATTTTCATACTTTAACATCAGGTTAGATTAAATGATATCTTCTTCAGATAGTTGGGCTATTTTCATTAAGGATTTCAATGTGCCAATTTTGAGATCCTGATTACGATGAACGGGAATTGATAAGATTTCTTCTACGTCAGGGTTATCGTAGATATGATGGCTGCCAGTCACTCTTCGCAAATACCAACCTCTCTGCTCGACAATCTTGCATAGTTGTTTACCAGAAATAGATTTCATACGGCAATTTCAACAACTCGATCTGTTGGTGCAATTATATTACGACTATTGGCAACATCGAGCCAACCTTCGATCGCATCTTTTAAGTTAGCCATCACTTCTTCGATTGAATCTCCCTCTGTGATGCAGCCAGGAAGTGCTGGAACTTCGGCCCAATAGCCGCCCTCTTCTGCTGGATGAATAATTGCTTTAATGTTCATATCGTATTTCGAGCTGTTGAAAGCGTTCTTCAAATTGTTGGGAAGTCATAAGAATAGATCGATCGAATATCTAAACCCATTATATCTCGATTATCTATTCGATCGAGCTGAGTTCGATCGATATTGTCTGAACTGCGATTAGAATGATTAAATGATAAACTATGATTAATTCTATAGGGCGATCGTAGTCTATCTGTTAATCATTTTAATCATAGTTCAGACAGCGGTAGATTGGGTTGAAGAATGAAACAAAACATCTCTAAGATGTCTGTGTGTCCGTTGGGTTCCGCACTTTTCTCTCCAGAATATAGGCGTTATCGATTGTTTGGATTTCTTTGAATCCTAAGCGGAGATATAATTCTTTAGCTGGATTACCTTTGAGTACCCGAAGTCGGACGGATTTATTAACTAGATTTCCAGAGCCAATTACTGTTTCAATTAATTGTGTACCAATCCCTTTTCGTCGATATGCGATATCGATTTGGATGTCACCAAGATAAATATAGCCTTCTCTTTCTTCGACTTTGAGCATCCCAATGTCGATACCATCAGCTTGGATTATTTTGATTATTTTGGGTTCAAAGTATTCACGAAATTTAGTGCGATCCCATTTATGAGTAAGTTCGACATAAGGTCTCATGATTGACTCGTAAAATGATTCAAGCCATTCAAGATCTTCTAATGAGGCAGCTCTTTGTGATATTTTCATATATTTATTTTATTACTTTAGTCGATCGATCAGCTTATAAGACATATCCCCGACTTCTTTAAGAAGTCGGGGATATTGCATCACATCGAGATAACTTTCTACGCTGCTTGTGCTTGACGTTCCGGTGAGAATTGGAACATCGAGTAGACCACATTCCGGCGAATGTCAGTCATCATTTCTAGGAACATCTCATAACCTTCTTGCTTGTATTCAATCAACGGATCTTTTTGACCGTAACCGCGTAAACCGACTGATTCGCGCAGAGCATCCATCGATTGGAGGTGTTCGCGCCAGAGGGTGTCGATTTGTTGGAGGATGAAGAAGCGTTCGGCTTGGCGCATGAGTCCCGCTTGAACTTTGTCGATATCGGTTTCTTTGATATCGTAGGCGCGGCGGACTTCTTCGCGCATGAAGACCTTGATTTCGTCGTAGGTCATGTCTTCAATTTGGGCGGGGGTCAAATCGTTGAAGAGGTTGACAAATTCCCGTGATTTAGAGACTAAGCCTTCAAGGTTCCATTCTTCGGGGGGTAAGTCTGGTTCGACGTAAGCGTTGACGATATCGTCCATTGTCCGCTCGGCGTATTTTACCACTTGTTCTTTGAGGTCTTGACCTTCGAGGACGCGACGGCGTTCGGCGTAGATGGCGCGACGCTGATTGTTCATCACTTCGTCGTATTCAAATACCTGTTTGCGGATGTCGTAGTAGTAGGTTTCGACTTTTTTCTGGGCACCTTCGAGGCTGTTGGTGAGCATTTTGGACTCGATGGGCATGTCTTCTTCGACGCGGAAGGCATCCATTAAGCCACTGACTCGATCGCCACCGAAGATTTGCATCAAAGGATCTTTTAAACTGAGAAAGAACTTAGTGGAGCCTTTATCGCCCTGACGACCTGCACGACCGCGTAGTTGGTTGTCCACGCGGCGGGATTCGTGGCGTTCGGTACCGACGACATGCAAGCCACCGTTATTTAGCACTTCGTCATGTTCGACGGATGTAAAAGCATCGTATTCTTTGCGGACGGCTTTATAGACATCCCGCAGTCTTTGGATGGCTTCGATTTCGGTAGGTGCTTTTTCGCAGGCGACGGCGATGACTTCTTCCGCGTCAAGTTCGGAGAGGCTGCGTTCGCCATAGTGTCCGACGGCGAAGTTAACAGCTTCTTTGAGTTGTGCTTCAGTTTCTTTGGTGATGTCGGTGGGGAAAATATCGGGGGATGCTTTCCAGGTTTTGGCTTTTTTACCAGGTGCAAAACCTTTGCCAGATGCTTTGCTTTGTTGGGCGGCGGCGACGGTGGCGGGGCTGAAGTTACCATCATCTTCAGGGGCGACAACGCGGGGCATCAGGTATTCCCGCAGCTTGAGACGTGCCATATAGTCAGAGTTACCACCTAAGATGATATCTGTTCCACGACCTGCCATGTTAGTTGCGATCGTGACTGCACCTTTGCGTCCAGCTTGAGCGACGATTTCGGATTCTCGTTCGACGTTCTCTGGTTTCGCATTCAGCAGTTGATGGGGAATTTCCAGTTGGTGGAGAAGCGTAGAGAGGATTTCAGATTTTTCGATACTAGTCGTACCGACTAATACAGGTCGTCCGGTATTGTGCATCTCTGAGCATTCTTGAGCGACAGCGCGCCATTTTGCTTCTTCTGTTTTGTAGACGACATCGGGGAAATCATACCGCTGACGTACCCGATTGGTCGGCATTACCGTCACTTGGATTTTATAAGTTTTTTCCAGCTCTACTTCTTCGGTTTTGGCTGTACCAGTCATCCCGCCGAGTTTGGGATAAAGCAGGAAGAAGTTTTGATAAGTAATGGTAGCCAGCGTTTGGGTTTCGTTCTGAATTTTGACTTTTTCCTTGGCTTCAACAGCTTGGTGTAAGCCGTCGCTCCAACGTCTACCTGATAGTACCCGTCCAGTAAATTCATCAACGATCGTCACTTCATCGTTCATGATGATATAGTTAACGTCCTTGATAAATAGCTCTTTAGCTTTGATCGCGTTAAAGATATAGTGCGCCCAAGGGTCTTCTTCGTTATAAAGATCGGTTACGCCTAAAAGTCGCTCTGCTTCAGTAAAACCATCATCAGACAGCAGCACATTTCGAGCCTTTTCATCGACTTCATAGTGCTTCTCTTTATTCAAACCACGGGCAATATCTGCTGCTTGGAGATACTTCTCTGTCGGACGTTCGACTTGTCCCGAAATAATCAATGGTGTCCGCGCTTCATCAATCAGGATTGAGTCTACCTCGTCAATAACGCAGAAATTAAATGGACGCTGAACAACGTCTGACATTGCTTCAGCCATATTATCTCGCAGATAGTCAAACCCTAACTCGCTGTTGGTCGCATAGGTAACGTCGCAGCCATAATTTTTCTTCCGCTCGGGGGGATTCATCCCTGATTGAATCAATCCAACCGATAAACCCAAGAAGCGGTGAACTTGTCCCATCCACTCGGCATCCCGTCGCGCCAGGTAATCATTGACGGTGATAACGTGAACGCCTTTACCTGTAAGGGCGTTTAAATAGGCGGGAAGGGTCGCCACTAGAGTTTTACCTTCTCCAGTCTTCATTTCGGCAATCTGTCCCTCATGAAGCACCATACCCCCTAGCATTTGTACGTCGAAGTGACGCAAACCGAGGACGCGCTTACCAGCTTCGCGAACTACAGCAAAAGCTTCGGGGAGGAGTTCGTCGAGAAGTTCTTTTTCTTCCTCATCATTATTCGCTTGCTCCAGTCTGCGCTTGAATTCTGTGGTT
>NZ_JANOJV010000086.1:0-7252 GCF_031418915.1 Chamaesiphon sp. VAR_48_metabat_135_sub
TTAGCCCAATTGTCTGGTGGTAAATTAGGGGGTGTAATTCTGTTCCAGAAATCGGTCCCACACAGCCACCTCTGTGGGCGGTGGGATGTTCGGAATATTCTGTGGCCAGATGGGTAAAGGATTGACCTTGTTCGTGAATCCGAAAATATAACTCCTGAGCCATATTGAGATTGGCAACTTGAATCACTGAAAATAAAACTCGATCGAGTTGTGATTTTCGCTGCAAAAACCGAGAACCAATTAAATGTCCCCATTCGGCTCGTTTATATTGTTGTAAAAGATTGGCGCGAGCGTCTCCCGAATTAGTTGAATTATCAATTTGCGGAGATGAATCGCGATCGACAGCAAATGCCCGATCTGCTAGGGATTGTTGCCATGTTGCGAGGGTTTCGTCGATAATTACTGCTCGTAGATAGCGCGGGAGCAGTATCGATCTAGTCAAATGAGAGATGGTTAAATCGGGATTGATCGAGCGTGTGATTGTAGTATTCATCTAATTTAGCTGGCTGGAAAATTGTAATTTAGCCCAGTTAGCAAATAGTTCGTCGAGGAGCAATTGGTGTGTTCGCTCGTCCAATTGAGCAGGGTGCAATTCATCGAGACGGAGGATGAGATGGGCTTCACCGATCGAGAAAGGGCAGGACAAGTCGCCTGGTTGTAAGTTAATGACTACCTGTCCGATTTCGGGAGCTAGAGTTTTCATCGAGATTGGCCCCAAAATACCACCATTGTTGGCATATCGGTCTTCGGAATAGTCGAGCGCGATTTCGGCAAATGATTGCTCTCTGGAGTGGATACGAAAGAATAATTCCCGCGCCATCAAGCTGTCGCTAACAGTGAGAATCGAGATAACTACCAGATCGAGTTGGCGTTCTTGACTGTGAAAAGCAGCCTCAACTAGATCGCCCCAATTAGCCTGTTTGAACTTCTGCAATTTGAGTTCTCGATCGACGATTGCCTTTAATTGCGAGGAGTTCATCCCGCACAATAAGGGTGTTCGATCGATTTGGGCAGACAATCGATCGAATTCTGACTTGCTATAATTGAGGTCGATCGCTAATTCTAGAGCTGTTTGTGCTACGAGTCGATCGATCTCGATCTCCTGGAGCAGTTGGGGTAAGATTTGATATTCATCTAACTCCCGCAGGAGTCGATCGACAGCAATTGAATTGTTACCTAGCCTGAAGACTGGTAGAGCGCGATCTTCAGTCGGAGATCGAAGTTGAAGAGGATCGATGACCTGTGAGAGCATGATTGTGTGAATGTTAATCCCAAAATGGCGTTGTTCGTTGGCGTAGCCTACGGTCGGCAATCGGAGTCTCAAACAACCGACCCAAGCAATTTTTCAATTATAGTAATTTGGGATGATGATGCGTCACCGTGCGAATACTAGACTTTGCCGACGATTTATTACAACTATGGACGTATTGCCTTTGTTCCCAACCAATTGTACAGAGATAGCCCCCAGAATGTCAGAATCGACCTGACATTCTGGAGGCTGCATTGATTTAAACTACGACGAAGGTTTCAGTCTTGCATCGCCAAATTCAATGGTTTATTTAGCCTGACAACTAGGATTGTAATCGTAGCTATCGCGCCAACGAGCGACATTCTTCTGACCGACTGGAAATATTTTGGTATCACCATTAGCAAAAGTAAGTCGAATCTTGGCATCGCCCTTGGGTGCATTTCTAAATAAGTCAGCAACTTTAGCATTCACAGCAAATGTATTTTCAGCAAAGTAGAGCGATCCTTCTGCTTTGATTGGAGTGTAATTACTTGTGTATTCTTTGACATATGTATAGTTGCTACTTGCAGCTCTTGCGACACCTTTAGATGCAGGTGTCAATTTGACGACTCGATCGCCAACTCCTACTTCCAGTCTAACTGGAACAAAACCCTTGGCATCTCCACCATCACCTTTAGGAGCATTGTGGACTAGTGCTTTCACGAAACAGCCTTCCTCTTTGCTACCCCAAAGGGTCACAATAGTCATTCTTCCTGGCTGTGGTTCTCCAAATGGATCTTTAACTGTTAGTGAATTAAATAGTCCTCCTAGGAATCCAGTCGCCTCTTCTTTGCCATTATCTTCCCCATGTTTATCGATGACGACTTTACCCACTACTGAATTAACCAGTGCATCGCGAAGTGTGACAACATCGTCAGAAGGTAATCCTGCGCCACCCCATCTCAAACTTTTTTCTGTATTGAGTTTATCTTCAGGTAAGTCAACACCAGCCAAAACTTGGTGACTCAGACCTAATGTCAACCCTGAAATGATTAGTGTACTTACTGATACCGATTGCCAAAATTTAGACGAAACCATATAAATTATTTTAGGTCTTAACTCTTCCACTATAAGAGTGGGTGGGATTGAATGACATTAGTAAAAATACTGGCTAGCAAAAAATATAGTTAACTAACTTATTTCGCTAGCCTGTGCTTTACTTAGAGATTGTTTGTTTAATTAACATTTTTCACCAGCACAGGCTCCAGGTGCATTTTCAGATCCATCGATCGTGCTAGGTCTACCTCGAGTGAATTTTGGGGAAATTAGGACTGGAGAATTTTGACCGTCGATTCTGGGTCGATCGAGTGTATATTTAATTCCCAACCGATTGGCATTGCTGACAAATGAATTGATCGGAATACCTAAATTAAATCCAGATTTAATCTTGTTTGTATCTCGCGAACCTCTACCATGAATACCGATTAAATTACCGTTACTATCCATCACTGAGCCACCACTCATTCCGGGCATTGTATTGTTATTATAAATTAGGGTATAACCATTACTGCCTGTTGGATCGTAGCCAACCAATTGACCGCCAACTACTAATAAGTTCCGACTAGAAATTCCTTCTAAATTAGCCGGAGCACCAGTAACATATAGCGTACTTCCTTCCCCGATCGTATCTGAATTTCCCAAATCGGCAACTCGATAAAGTTTATTACTAACAAAAGTACAAACTGCTAAATCTAATTCAGCAACTCGCTTGATCGAAACCGGACGAATTTGATGTCGCGTACCATCTTTGGTTTTGACAGTATAAGTATCGTTAGATTGCAACACGTGCCAATTGGTTAAAACCGTGTACTCATTACCTTGATGGGCGATGATTACGCCTGAACCCTTCTCCTGTTCGGAATCAACCGTAACGGTTACTTCCTTGGCGATACTGCTGATCTTCTCAGCAGTATAGCTGAGTGTAATTTGAGGTTGACTGGTGGTGGCAATAAATCCCAAGAGTCCAGCAAATACAAGTCGATGAATATTCACGGTCTTACAAGTTACAAGCTACAATTTACGAGCTATCATAACATGACGAAAATCTAGATTGGGTGATATTTAAGAGTTTTTACTGAGAATTGCCCGTTGGCGAAGAATAACCGATCTTCCGCACCAACTCGTCCTTTTTCAAAGAGATTCAAATATCGCCGTAAAACCTGATAGCATCATACATTCTTCAGTAAAGTCTTCGGCATCACTGACGTTTTCAATCCGATATTCCATAATCCGCCGCTCGTCACCATGCATTTTTTTCGATGACAGCAACGTAGTTGGATATTTTGCTGCCAGATCTTTGAAGGCTGTGCCACTAATGCGCCAGTCGTCAGCAGAACAGTTGATGGTGATTCGCCACATTAGGGTATAGGGTGTAGGGTGCAGGACATATTTTACAGCAATAAAGGGTTACTTACTCGGACACCCCACCCTGGGTTCCGTCGCTCCCACTGTTGTCTGAGCAGCAATTAGTCGCACTCGTCCATCCGGTTGAAATACCCAACCGATCGCGGGTGGTGGATATTTTGGTGGTAGACTTGCCGTAGTAGCTGGTTTAGTCTTCACCGCCCGCGCATCCTCCCACAGCGCGTCACTCTCCTGGGGTTCGCTAGCATTTGGCGGCAATCCACCGCGTCCAGTAATATAGAATTTGTTATCCCACTGACTCGCTCCACAGGCTTGGGAGATTTGTTTACTCGCATCATTGGGAAGCCCAGTTAGTTCGCCCTTATCCTTGCCTGGATCTGTACCTGGGGTGCTAATCTGGACGCTCCCACTCTGTCCGAAATCAGAACTAGCAGTAATATCGTTAGTGAATCGCGAATCGGTGGCACGATATTGGATACCAAATAATCCTTGACTGGTAATCTTAACATTACCACCTTTGCCAGTATAAGCATCAGCGGCAATGTCATTGCTACCAAAATTGTTAACTGGTAAAGCGACGATTAGCGGACTATTAATGGTGATATTGCCACCATTACCGCCACCAGTACCATCACCAAAATCTGCGCCAGAACTAGTTGTAATCTGACTACCATTTCGTAAGAGCAATTTATCACTGAGATTGAGCGTGATATTGCCACCTGAACCGCTATTGCCAATCGCAAAAACCACACCACTGTCCAGGTTCAATCGATCGCTTGAGATCGAAATATTTCCAGCTTTTCCCTCACCTGTCGAACTAACCGAGCGAGTGCCAATGCCAGGTAAATCGATTGAAAACGTCGATTTGACACTATTAGCACCGATCCCTCCATTCTTAATATTTACGGCTCCTGTAGTAACAATATCAATATCACCACCTGGATTTTTACCCTGTGTGTCTGATGAAATAAAACCAAAATTAGTTAAATTTAATTCTCCCACATTTATTTTAATCCCTTTACTCGTACCTTGAGCATCTTTAGCTACAATACTAAAAATAAATGCAGTACTATCTAACGACAACTTACCTGGAGTCTCGATCGAAATTTTGCCACCATCACCAATGCCGTAGGTATTGCTGGATATAGCTGATATATTAAATTGAGTAATTTTTTTGTAATCGAAATTATTGTTTCCAGAGATAGTAATATCACCAGTGGTCTTAATATCAATATCTCCACCCCGACCTTTACCAAATAAGTCTGAGCTAATAAAACTATTATTTTTCAGTTCTAATTCATGCGCGTTAATCGTAATCCCCTGACTGATACCACTTGTATTCTTAGCATCAATTTCTCCGATCGAATTACCAATACTAGCAAAGCTCAATGATAATTTGCCAGAAGGGTTATCGATCGATATTTTGCCAGCATTACCCACCCCAAAACTACTGCTAGCTATAATGGTTCTGCTAATATTAGTAGGTTGGTCATTGACGAAAGTAGCTGTTCCAGCTAATGTGATATCACCTCTAGCTTTAATCCCGATATTGCCAGCATTACCAGTTCTAGATGTTGCTGAAAACATATTGCTGTCAAGCAGCTTAAAGTTACCAGTATCAAGAGATATATTGCCAGCATTGCCTTGAAATTGATTATTCTCAGTATTAAAAGTACTGGTGGAAATAAAAGACTTCCCAGCTATGGTTAAATCGCCGCTGGTGACGATCCCGATATCTCCCCCATTACCTCGACCGAAAGTAGCAGCAGCAATTTTTGCATAATTATTCAATTCTACTTCACTAGCCTTAATACTAATTCCTTGACTATCGCCAATAGCTTGAGCACTTATCGTACTAAAAATCACCCCTCGGTTTAAAAGCGATAGTTTGCCAGGTGTTTCGATCGATATTTTACCCGCATTGCCTTGTCCATTGCTCTGTGTAGTAATAAATGACCGAGAATCGTTAGGATCGCTCAAAATAGCTTGCAGATCGTTCGTGCCAGAGAGCGTAATATTGCCTTGGGTTTTAATATCGATCTCGCCCGCATGACCCTGTCCCAAATTTGCAGCGGCAATCAAAGAACTGTCTTGCGCAGACAAAGAACCAGCATCGATGGTAATATTGCCCCCTTTCCCAACTGCCCCCCCTAGCACGGAACTGTTAATCCCACTGAAAGATCCGTCCTTGGTGCCAGCAATATCGATAGCCCCACTCACTTTGACCTTAATATTCCCCGCATCCCCTATCCCTGCTGGCTGGGTATCCGATGCCTGATTAGTAATGGTTTGCAGTTGAGCACCATCTTGGAGCGAGAGGGAACCAGCATTGACTTCGATATTACCGCCCTTACCCGCACCACCAGATTCGATGTTGCTGAAAATATTAGCATTGACGAGGGAAACACCATCTTTAGCTGTCACGGTCACATTTCCAGTATTTCCCTGTCCATAAGTTGAGGATTGAAGTTGAGCACCGTCGCGTAAAGAGAAAGAACCAGCATTAATAGTCGTATTACCACCATTACCCCGTGAATTGAAGCGCACGTTATTGGCGATGGCAGTACCGGAGCCGACGATAACTATTGCCTCTGTCGCATCGAGTTTAATATCTCCGGCAACAGATGCTGGTGTGCCCAAACCTTCTTCAATACCTCCCCTGACAACACTTGCGCCCAATAGATCTAAATTCCGAGCAGTGATGGCAATATCGCCACCTCCAGAGCCAGCTACACTTACCCTCGCTCGATTATTAAAAGATACATCCCCTCGTGTCACATTCGTTGGAAATTGCGCTCTGAGTATATTTCCCTCTACGCCCAATCCGATTGTTCCTGGTGCTAATAGTCCCCCCAGATCTACTCGCCCACTGGGAGCATTTATTTTACCCCCGTCAAAGGTGACATTGCCACCAATTAATCCGATATATTGGTTCGGATTCTTAGTTTCTAAAGCCCCATAATTTTCGATTCCTTTACTCCCACTTCCACCGATTATCAATCTCGCCGGATTGAAAGCAACATTCGGATCGATCGTTAATAACGGTGCATCCCCTGCTCTGTTCGTTCCAAAATTATAATTTCGTCCCTGAGCATCGACAAAATCGATCCCACTCGCTGTACTCGTCACAAATGCCTTCCCGACATCCAATTTCGCACCTGTTCCAAATACCACCCCATTAGGATTTATCAGTAAAAAGTTCGCCCCATTAGTATTTAATAGCCCGTTAATATCCGAAAATGAATTCCCCGTCACGCGGGTAATAATCGATTGATTTCCCGCTGGATTGGTAAAGTTAGCCGAGCCGCCTGCGCGGATGGAGAAATCGGTAAAACTATGGAATAAATTTTGCCCGCGCCGCAATCCACCATCGATGTTGAAGTTATTCGCTCCGGTGGGATTTACGATCGTCCCAATTTGACTATTATCGGCTACTGGATTGCGGTTGGAAGGGGTGTAAGTCTGGGCTTGGGCGATGGTGGGGAGGAACCATATCGCAGTGCCAAAGAGCGAGAGGAGGTGTTTTTTCATGAGAGATGGGACGAATTGAACAGCGATCGAATAAGCTGTCACACATCTAAATCACACATGCGGTTTTTA
>NZ_JANOJV010000087.1:0-8665 GCF_031418915.1 Chamaesiphon sp. VAR_48_metabat_135_sub
CTAAGGGGAGGGAGTAAGAAAGCCCCCCCTTTACAAGGGGGGGTTGGGGGGTAAACCACCTCTAAACAAAGTCCAGTGGACTTTTAAGAACAACAATCGATTCGATTAAAGAGCACCTACCCCATTAATCGCCATCATCCCAGCAATTGCCGAAGCAACCAAGGATGTCAACGCCGTGCCAAACAACCACCAAGCAGCACTTGCAGCCATTTTCTGCGCTTCGATCGCTTGTTCTCGCGCCTGTTTTTTGACTGCTTTAAATCGTTTTTGGACTTCTTGCTGAATCCGCTGTCCCCGCTCCATCACGGTATTGCGGGTGTCCTCGATTTTGGCGATGATCCGGTTGGCATCTTCCTCAGAGATATCCTCACGGGAACTCAAAACAGCTACCAGGGTTTCTTTGTCGAAATGTCCTAGTCGCTCTCCTAGAGCCTCAAATCCCGCTTGAGGATCGTCAAAGATCTTGCTAAAGTCGGCTTGAATGCCTTCATAGTTGAGTTCGGGACGCTCTAGGGCATTGAGATAGTCGCGGACTTTACCGAAGATATTATCGATCGCTGACTGAAAGGTTTGTTTGACTTTCTGAATCTGCTCGGTGAGAGATTTGTAGGTCGATTCCACCTGGTCGGCAATTCGGTTTGCTTCCTCCTCAGACATATCCTCGCGTTGGGATAATAGGGCGATAAAGGTCGATCGATCGAAATGACTAATTCGATCTCCCAAGCTATCAAACCCTGCTGTAGGGTGCTTTAAAAGCAGTTGGAGGTCACGTTTGATACCGTCAGGATTAAGCTCTTCTTTCTCGGTATTCCGCAGATAGTTTTCGAGGCTGGCTTCAAAGTCTACCGCCTGTTTTTGGGCACGATTGGCTAGACGACGAGGTGCTTTGACGATTACCTCCGGTAGGCTAGCCAACGATCCAATTGCAGATTGAACTCGATCGACTGTTGCATTTACCTGCTCTTCGGTGAGATTTCCCTGCTGGGTAAGTAGTTTAACTAGTGTGTCTCGATCGACTTGCGACAATCTGTCACGCAGTGCATCAGCACCTGCTTTCGGATCGTCTAACAAGGTTTGCAGATCTTTTTTAATCCCTTCAGGATCGAGTTCTTCGAGGTTCGTTTTCCGCAGATATTCAGTTAGTGCCGCAGTCGTTTTCTCGTACTGCGCCTTGGCTTGCTCGGTTACTTGCTGAGGTGCTTCGAGTACGCTGGTTTTGACTGATTCGACTCGATCCAAGATCTCGTTAATTTGACCTTCATCTAAGTCTTGACGTTGGCTTAATAGCTGAACTACGGTGTCTCGAGTCTCATTCTGAGAGGCTTCGCCAACGAATTGTCCCAACAGCTCTTTCAAGGCACTTATTCCCGCTTTTGGATCTTCAAATAAAGCTTGGAGATCGCGCTGAATGCCTTCTGGATTTAGCTCTTCCTTGTTGGTGTCGCGCAAGTAGGTTTCGACCTTAGTTCGTAGCTCTGTAGCCGCTTTTTGAAGATCTGGCGATTGACTTTCGGATTCATTTGTCTGAGTAGAATTGACTACTTCCGATCGCACTTCTTCCAGATAGTTGGATAGATTCTCGATACTTCCTGGCTTGAGATCGTCGCGCAGGGATAGAGTTTCGACAAAGTATTGGCGATCGATCTGCTCTAATTCTTGGCGAATGGTAGCCGAATCTGCTTGTGGATCGTAGACAACATCTTTAAACTCTTTTTTCACTGCTGTTTGGTTCAATTCCCACGCAGGTGAGAACAGCAGATAGTTTTCTAGATCTGCTCGAATCACACTAAAGGGTTTAGTTTTGGTGTCAGATTCTTGTGCTTCGGATTGTTCAGAACCGCCTAATACAGAAGCTTTAAGCTTGTTAATTTGACCAGAAACCTTCTCAACATCTAAATCGGAAAGGTCGGTATTTTGCACCACTTTACTCAAGAGCGCGCTCAAGCCAAACTGGAGAGCCTGACTAGTAAAACTACCACCATTACCATCTTTGAGATCGACCCCTTTAATTAATTGCTGAACTTTGCCAGTCAATTCATCAGAGTTTAGATCTTCTGGTGTTGCCGACTTGAGCAACTCGCGAAGTTGACTGGGGACATCTTTTTGTCCGCCTTCTTTGCCAACTAATTGTTTCCAAGTAGTTTCTAGCTTGTCAGCAATTTGATTGATATCTTTTTTAGAAAAATCTGTCCGATTGCTAACTAAATCAACGAAACTTTGACGGTTTATATTACCAAGTAAATCGCTATTAGCAATGTCTTTAAGATCCGACTCTTTCAGGAGCTTTTCAAACTGAGAGCCGATTTTATCGACATCCAAATTAGGTAGTTGTAAATTACTGAGCGAACTTTGCAGCGTTTTCTGAATGCTACCAGCATCCAACCCTGAAGTTAACTCGCGGCGGACAGCAGCGGTAATTTCTTCGGCTGTAGATACCACTTGATTTTTAGCAGCATTTGCGCCTAACGCCGTCGTGGCGGTGCCCATCATTCCCTGAAGACCAGAACTAGCAGTACTGACAATTGAACCAATTAAGGAACCAACCGCATTCGCACCAAGTAATACAACAAGTGAAAAATAAGCAGACCAAATCGTCACACCAACGATCGCACCAACAAATACACTAGTTGTCAGGCTGAGTTTTACTGCCAAAAAGCAAGCAGCAGCCAAAGAAATTGTCATCGTAACCATTGCACCGATGCCAATTTTGGTTTCAATTCCTCGCACTGTATCCATCAAACTATCAGAGTCATCACCGGACTCTGGCACAACACCTGGAGAAGCAATTAGGGCAACCGACAGGTTTGTTAATAATAATTGAAACGCGATCGCCATCAGCAATCCTGACAACAATGCGACCAAAAATTGAGGGCTAGAAAAATTCTCGACAATGGCTCCGCCTAGCTCAGAATTAAACTGTGCCAGGTGTAATAACTGACCGCTGGAACCTTGGATAAAATCTAAATATGGAAGCATTTTATTTTCTCCATTAATAATCGTCTTGTAAGCCGTTCTAGCAATCTGCGATTACCTTCGATCGGAACTTGGTATAAAGTCACACCTATCTACAATCTCGATCTCAGAACGGCTCTGTGAAATCTTGGCTCAATTACTAGCATGGCAAACCGATCGAGAAATAACTTCTGTCTAAAGGTATATTTTTAAATTCACTTGTCAATATCGCTCTATTCTAATAAAAAGATCCCCGACTTCTTCAAGAAGTCGGGGATCTAGCGTGTCTGAAACCTATTTAATCTCTCAAGTATTTTATCTACCTTTTGGATGATTAATTACCAATTAGTCGAGATTAAAATAGTACCTATAAATACGACTTGCACAATACCCAACAATTACTAAAACCTATGTCACGTTTTGAGATATACCCATCACCAGAGCCATCAAATCCTGGACCATCAACCCCCGAACCAGCCCCATCACCACCACCAGAAATATACCCATCACCAATTCCCGAACCAACCCCATCACCAATTCCCGAACCGAGTCCATCACCTACTTTTTTGAGTGCCATGTTTGCAGGTGATCGCTAACAATCTTTAAGCAATTTCTGGATGACAAATATTTGCACCTAGCTACTAAGGCATCAACAGAATATTCTGCTGATGCCTTAGTTTTCCCTAGCATATATCTATGGCAATATCCTCTAACGAGTAGCTTCTAATAATTTGCCTAAAACTACTTGTGCGGCTTTTTGACCTGGTGGTAATGTTTGCACAAAACCTTCTAATTCTGAGGCGGGTTTTTGGGTGGCTTGAGAACTAGCAATTAAGGATCTGACGTAGCTGTTGTAAGAATTTACCGCCCCAGTTAAGAGGATTGGATCGATCGATCCATCCCCACTTCTAACCCCTTGCATCGATCGAGCTAACTGTTGCGCTGGCTCACCTCCACCCAAGGCAACGACGAGAGCTTCGCGGGCTGGAATATTAGCATCTACAGGGGAATTGATGACTGTAAAAGCAGTTTCCGCCGCCGCTGGATCGACATTAACTGTATTACCACCAACAGTTTGACTGCCGCTAATACTCGCTGGTGTGAGGGTAGCACTGAGAGCATTAACCTTGCCCAAAGAGCCATTGGCAAAGGTGGGACGAGTGGAGGTATTCGGGGTGGCTCCGCTACCGAGAACACCATTAACTGGATCGGAACCGTAGGGAGGATTGCCGATAATATCTACAAATTTTTGAGCGTGAGCGGGATGACTAGTTAAGATCGCGATCGCTAAAGTTGAGACAGTTGCTAGAGTAAAGTTTTTGATGTTCATAGGACAATTAGATTAGTTGAAAGTTGAAAGTTGAAAGCGATGCTCATGAAGGATAGAGTAGGGGCAATTCATGAAGCGAGACAAGACATTGCCCCTACTTTATCTGTGGGGTAAATGCTTAGAAGTGAACGCCGATCCCACCACCGATCGCAAAGCGACTTTTTGGCCCAGTATTTTGGTCGCCTGCAACATCTAGCAAGGCTGGAGTTACTTGCAAACCAACACTGTCACCGAGTTTGACTGTCAGCGGTAAGCTGACGCTGAAATTGCGACCATTATAGTCAGCAGCCACGGCAATGTTTTCCGAGAGGCGCAAGCCCAACCCACCAAAAATATTAGTGGTGTTGTTATCTGCTGTCAGATCGTCAAAGGTACGGAAACGACCGTTCCCAGCCCCAACTGATGCAGTAAAGTTACTCGTCTCGCCTAGTGGTAAGATGCCAGTTACCACACCGTAGTAAGTATCTTTAGGATCGTTGGCATCGGTATAGCCATTCCGAATCGCATTTTCCCAACCAGCCGCGATCGCCACATTCTCACCCAAGAGTTTATGGAGCTTGAAGTTGACTCCACCTCGATCGGCTACAGTAGTCCCAGCGGCAGTATAAGAGGCTTCCAGACCGACGAAGTTTCTCGCATCTCCTAAACCGATACCAGCACCATAAACGGTGCTATTACCGTCACCTGGAGGGGCGATTGCGGCGGGTAAATTACTCTGGTAGCCAGCCCCTACAAACAGATCTCCCCAATTTGCCCCAAATGCACTGGGGGTGGTAATTCCCGTTGCGGGTGCATTCACGGGCTTACGGACGGCTGCTGCGGTGACTTCCGGTACCGTACCAATGCTCGTCCGATTCAACAAGTCTTGCTCGCTGATTTTGGCGACAGTCGCGCAGTTGACCA
The DNA here is from genome assembly GCF_031418915.1 of Chamaesiphon sp. VAR_48_metabat_135_sub. Classification (NCBI taxonomy): domain Bacteria; kingdom Bacillati; phylum Cyanobacteriota; class Cyanophyceae; order Gomontiellales; family Chamaesiphonaceae; genus Chamaesiphon; species Chamaesiphon sp. VAR_48_metabat_135_sub. The sequence goes on from NZ_JANOJV010000087.1 coordinate 5,186, forward strand.
CATATTTCTGAGCCGGATTGTCACTAGCTAGAGCAGGTAATCTACCCGCCGCAACTAAAACTTGATGGATGGAAGCCGCAACATCTGCTCTGGTGGCGATGCGGTTGGGGTCGTAATTTTTATTGACGGGGTAAGATACGCTCACCGATACGCATTTTTGGGTAGCTGCCAGGAGTGCATTACGACCATAACTGGGTACTTGGGCGGCATCGGCGAATAGTTCGTCTACTCGATCGGGTGAACCATCTGGCTGTAATTTACTACCATTAGCTAAAGATACCAGAGACTCGATCCGAATGATATTTCGATCGGGTCCAAAGGTTTGATTCGGGTATCCAGCCAAGAATCCCGATCGATAGGCTTTATCAATTACTGCGGCTGCCCAATAATTTGCAGGTACATCTCTAAATGCGCGGGACTCGCGGATTGGTTGTAATTCAAATGCTTTGTTCAACAGGGCAGCAAATTCAGCTCTGGTAACTGGCTGGTCGGGTTTAAAAGTGCCGTCAGGATAGCCGACAACAATATTTTTGTCGATTAGTACTTTAATAAAAGGTTCTGCCCAATTACCCGCGTAATCATTAAGATTAGCTTGGGCAATTTGGGTTTGAGTACTCTTGACAATAGCTGAATCTGTTTTGAGCGTAGAGCTGGGCAAAGCGGATGCCCTAGCTCCGCTGGCAAGGATAGTCGCACTCAAGAGAGTAATAAATAGCGCGATATTTTTAAGGCCAGTCCGTCCGATTTTTTGGTTCATGATTTATATACGAGGATTTGATTGAGAATGGGCTTGTTCGATTGAATGTTCGTTATTACGAACATAAATAGGTAGACGCGACTATTATTTTTGACAGAATTGAATCTATCTGGTTCAATATTTATTTGACAATAGATGTTGAGCTAGCTAGATCGAGGCTCACGGCATCGCTCTTTTATCTATCTTCTTTAGTTGTACTAATATTTCTTAGTAAAAAAATCAACAAATAGGTAGATTATAAATTCTGTTTCTAAAGCAATCTCTATTCCTATAGATAGATAGCATCTATTTTGGACTAATCGATCCAGCCACAATATTAATCATCATTGCGACAATTGTTGTATTAAAAAAGAATGATAAAACACCATGAATTAAGCTCAATCGTCGCATCTCGCGGGAGGTGACACTAATATCAGACACCTGACCAGTCATTCCAATTACACACGAGAAGTAGAGGAAATCCCAATAATCCGGCTCAATTTCACCAGGGAAATCTAATCCATCTGCTTTACACTCAGCTAGCGTTCTTTCTTCTTTATAGTAAATATGAGCATAGTGTTGAGCGAAAATAGTATGTACTAGTAACCAAGAACTAACAATTGTGAAAATTGAGAGTCCTAGATGTAGAAATAAGAGGCTATTTTCCTGACCTTTATCTTGTAAAATGAGACCGATCGCCACAATACTAATACAGGCAGCGATCGTAATTAAGCTCGAAATCATCACCCGTCCTTCATCCTCTTGCCTTGCAAAGCGGCGCATAATCTCTGGGTTAGCGCGGAGCATTACTCGCAAAGTTAAGAATAGAAAACAGAGCGTAAAAGCATCCCAGCTACAGAGTAGCCGTGCCACCAAATGAACAGGAGGAGGCAATAGTACCGCTACTATTGCCGCCAGCAGAGCAGACAGTAACAGTCGAGGACGAATGCTGAGTTTTTTGGGTAGTCTGAAATCTGATTTCAAAGTGATAATCGGTGACGATTGTAGAACATATCCCCGACTGTCTTGTCTCGCCGCTAAACCCTCGGGGAACCCGAGGAGCGCGAGCCGCTGTCTTGTCTTGACGTACACAACCTGGAGGAAACCTCCAGGTCGATGCGTCGCTGTCTCTCTTCCATCGCCCTAGGAACAAAGGCGCGAGAGAGCCGCTTCTTCGAGAAGTCGGGGATCTCATAGAGCAGAGGGAATTAATTCGGGCGTTGCTGAATTAAGGTATGAAAACATAGGTAGGGGCAATTCATGAATTGCCCCTACCTATGTTTTCAGCCATCGAAAAGATCGCTTATCATACTTGTATTCAGCAACGCCTTAATTCGCTTTAGCTGGAGCAACAGCAACCTTCATACTCACAGCAGTAACGCCCTTAATATCCTTAACTAATCCATCAATTCGAGCGAATTGAGCTTGAGTAGGTACTGTACCTGTCACCATCACTGCACCATCCTTGGCGGTTACAGCTAGCGCACTAGCAGGTAAATTGGCTTCTAACTTACTCCGTACTTCACTGGCGATGTCATTATCGCTGCGGTTTATAGCTTGACCTTTATTGGTAGCATTATTTCGTTGTTCTCGTGCCCGAATATCAGAATTTAACTGGTCTCGTCTGATTTTGCTAGTAGCATCATCTTGGTTGGTTTTGGCTGAGTCAGTACTAGGGGTTTCGATTTTGCTCGCAGTCGAATCAGGTGCTTCACTACTTGTTTTCGCTGCTTGTTGGCAGCCCGTCGTCGCTAGTAAGACCAGACCAAGGGCGGGGATAAAAGTTTTTAGAGTTATCATGAGTTGTTTCCTCTGCAAATAATGGAATAGAAATGAGTCTGGCAGCGAGGAGGAGAGTCCCACAACACACTAAGTGCTGGGACTCTTTGCACTAATAGCCGATGTTATTAGTATGTTTACTTGCTGCGTTGGCAACGTCGTACACTTGCCACTGGCTAATACCCTTGCGAGTCAGAATCTCACCCGCATTGCGAACTTGATACTCGGTACCATCGACGACGACGAGATAGTAGCCCTGTTCGAGCAAATCGCTATAGACTTGAGCATCATTATCAGGAACGCCCAAGCCAATTAGAGCACCCAATAAACTAGCCCCACCCGCACCAATCGCTGTTCCAGCTAGAGTCGTAGCTAAAGTGGTAGCCGCCGCGCCCGCCAATAATACAGGCCCCACGCCAGGGATAGCTAACGTACCTAAGCCAACTAATAAGCCTGTAAGACCACCCAGCGCACCACCTGTAACCGCACCAGTCACCGCGCCTTCATCAGCTTTGTTATCGATACTTTTTTGTACTGCTACGCCAGCAACTTCATCTTCGCTATTGGCGTTTCGGCCGACGACAGAGACATTATCCATTGAAAAACCACTGTTTTTGATTTCTAGTAATGCATTCTCTGTTTCCAGACGGTTAGAGAAGACACCTACTGCTCTGCGTTCGTGTTTCATGTCCATGATTTCTATCCTGAATGACGCTCGATATCTTTGTTACATTCTCAGCATATTGAAAATGTCAGTTCAAATCGTCTACATTTCGAGATAACTTAGGTCAGTCAAAAGGAGGATTAAAAAGTTGAAAGTTGAAAGCGATTCGCGCACGCCTTTGTTCCCCGACGGTTTGCGAAAAGTGCGGTCTTGGGGTTTCCCCGTCTTGTCTCACCTTTTTTGACGGGGAACCCGTCCAAAGGTGAGCCGCAAGTAGAGCACCTTTTCAAGACAGCGGCGT
>NZ_JANOJV010000088.1:0-6137 GCF_031418915.1 Chamaesiphon sp. VAR_48_metabat_135_sub
AAACCGTCCAAATCCATCGATCCAATGGATGCTACGATCTGGCCATACCACTCGATACGCTGAACAGTAGTCGGTGTGGGCGGTCATCGCCAGTTGTAGTGCTGCCTTAACTCTAGGCAAATCTTCAGGATAAACGCGCTGTTCCCAATCTGCGTAAGAATAGTCTGAGGCTCCAGGTACATAGCCCATTAACCGCGCATGATAGTCGTTCCAGTCGAGTTTGTCGGTGACTAAGTTCCAGTCATAAACACCCATTTGAGCGGCATCGGTGGCAAGTGTCATCCGTTCGGCTAGATTTTGGACTTGCAGCATAGATGCTTCTAGCTCAGAAGTCCGTGTTGCTACACGGGCTTCTAGTTCCTCATTGAGTTGCTGGATTTGGGCTTCTGCCAACTCTCGATCGCGAATTTGCTGCTGTAGTGCTTGATTTGCCGATGCTAGCTGCGCCGGACTCGGCAGCAGCAACGCTTGGGGAATCAACTTCACTAACACCACTGCGGTATATGCCGAAACTGCCGCAGTCAGAGCTTTTACTGCGCCGGAGAGCCAGTAGATCGGATGCCACAGCGTCCAGACTTCCAAGAGATGAGTAGTTCCACACAGGATAATAAACGCCCCAAACAGCGAAAAAATCCAGTTAAATGGCAGATCTTCCCGTTTCTTGACGAAATAAAATAAAGTCAACGGAATCGAGAAATAGGCGATCGCAATCGTCAGATCTGATATCAGATGTAACCCTACTAACTCAGTTTTCCACAGATAACAATGTCCATGCGGGATAAATAAATCGGACATGATTAAGCTGGTAAAATATTCCATGATTCTTTCCTAATCGGAGAACCGCTGATTTGGTGATCTGCCAAATTCATCGAGAATGTCTCTTTATTCTAGCCATAACCACTTTCTGTGCCGTCTGGATCTGAGTTAAATCAAGATGCTCTGGCGATCGCAGATCGCGAACTAGTCGAGATTAGTGTCGTTCTAAACATGGCTGGTTGCAGGATCGAACGAGCTAGCAGGCTGCGATAGAGGTCGCTCAGTTGCACTGCTACTCCCGTCCAACTAAAGTTATCCTGTACTCGTGTCACTGCTTGTTTTCGCATCTGCTGCGCCCAGAGATCGTCGGTTAGAATCCGCTCGATCGCTTGAGCAAAAGCAGCTTCGTCTTTGGCTGGTACGAGTAGCCCCGTTTCTTCGGGAACGACGGTAAATTTCAAACCGCCAACATCAGAGGCAACTACAGGCGTACCGCAAGCCATTGCTTCGATCGCGACTAAACCAAAAGGTTCGTAATGGCTGGGAATCACGCAGACATCTGCCGCTGTATAGTATAGCGGCAATCGATCGTGCCCTACCATGCCGACAAATTCGAGCGAGGCTCCAATCCCTAAGCTATTAACTATCCCTTCAATCCGCAGGCGTTCGGCTCCATCATCTTCTTGAGGATCGCTACCGCCGACGATTAACAGGCGTAGATTCTGGGCATCGGCAGATCGCTCGAGTAATTGAGCATAAGCACGAACGAGGGTTTCGATCCCTTTGCGCGGATCGAAACGACCGACATATAATACTATTTTTGCCTGCGGATCTAGTCCCAATTCTTGTCTAGCTCCGGCTCTGGAAATTGGCTGGAAGTTATCGATATCCGTACCACAAGGAATAATTTCGATCCTGCCCCGTTGAGAAACTAGCTGGCGTAAATCATCCATTTCCTGGGGACTAGTGGAAATGATGCAATGGGACTGTTCGAGGATTTGCCTTTCTACCGCTAATCTTGTTTGGGCGACCGCCGGAATATTATCGACTGTGCGGTACTTAATCGCCCCAAGCGAGTGGTATGTGTGGAGTAATTGAAGATTTTGGTGTTTTTTCAGTTCCAACCCCACCCAGCCGGACATCCAGTAGTTAGTATGGGCGAGCGGATAAGTTATCCCCTCTTGTTGTTGAAATTTCTGAAATGCCGCGACGAATGCGGGCATATATTCAAATAATCGATCGCGAGGAATGTATTTTTCTGGCCCTGCGACTAGCCGAATTGTCCGACAATGGGGCGTATGCTCGACGATCGTGGCATCATCGGGATTGCTCTTGCGGGTGAACATATCCACTTGCCAACCCAGCTTGGCGAGGGCTTCACCTACCTGTCTGACGTAGACATTTTGACCGCCAGCGGCATCTTTACCAATCTGTGCCGCCGGATCGCCATGTTCGGAAATTAACGCAATTGCTTGACGGTTAGGAATCTTGACTCGCGAAATCGGGAAGGGGTGAGGATGGGTTTGCATATGAGGTGTGTGTGAGGGTGTTGGGGTGTATAGACAAGTCGGCTAGACTTCGTTGTTGATGGGCTTACCCCCCCAACCCCCCGGGGGGCTTTACCCCCTCCCCTTGATAAGGGGAGGGCTGGGGTGGGGTAGAGATCTACGCATCATCTCAAACAGCATTGCCATTGGTAGCAACTTGGGTTACTCATTACTCAATTAAGCCGCTTTAGCGATCTGAAGATGCCCGTTACGGGAGAATTTCTCAGCCATTACTTGTCGATAGACAGCCTCATAGCCATTGGTCATGCTATCTACCCCAAAATGAGTTTCTACATACTCCCGACAAGCCAAGCGCGAGAGCGATGGAATGTGACTAACTGCGGCGATACATTCGGCTACAGTATTGCAGATAAAGCCACTGTGCCCATGAGCGACTACTTCAGGTACAGCCCCTAACCCCATGGCAATTACGGGCGTACCCGCAGCCATTGATTCGATCGTGACTAGCCCAAACGGTTCGCGCCAAGTAATCGGGAATAAAGTGGCGATCGCCCGTCCCATTAGGTTATTCTTCATCTGATGGTCGGCTTCACCCAGAAACTGGATAAATTCACCATCGATCAGGGGTTTGATTTCTCGATCGAAAAACTCCACATCCACCGGATCGACTTTACCAGCCATTTTCAGCGGAATACCTGTCGCCTTGGCAATTTCGATCGCATGGTGAGGGCCTTTTTCTGGTGATATCCGCCCCAGAAAGGCGAGATAGGCGGGTGCATCGGGGGTGGGGAAAAATTTATGACTATCGACATCAATACTGTTATAAACCGTCGCCACACAATTTAAGCCCAGATCCGGTTCTCTTTGAGCTTCCGAGATACTTACATAGGGTTGAGCTTTAGCGTAGCTAAACATCTTTTGATTATCGGCTGTAAAAATACCGTGCAGGGTATGTACTGTCGGTGTTTTAGTCAGCTTGGCATAGGGCAAAGCCGCACAACCCATATGCGAATGAATCAGATCGAATTCTCCGGCTCGTTCATAGACTTGAGCCAATTGCAGCATCTCGTAGATCCCACACTCTTTGATCCTCGGATCTAACCGCAGGGCTTGAGGGTGAACTGATGATAATTTCGCGCGGGTAATCGAGTCACCCGAAGCAAATAAAGTTACTTCATGTCCGCGCTTGACTAGTTCGTCAGTGAGTAAACCGACGATTAATTCAATCCCACCATAGGCTGGAGGGGGAACGCGCTCCCATAAAGGTGCAATTTGAGCAATTCGCATAACATAACTCCTAACTTAGCTGTTGGTGGTGGCATGAGATAACTATTGGCATCTAAATTATCTAATCTTCAGAACGGCGAAGTCTTCTACCCGAAGAGGTATTTTTTGTACTTTCAGTTCGAGACTAAATTCCGATCCCTTCAGTACCTCCGGCGATTTCACGCCAGGTTGTCAGACCACCAATAATTTGAGCTACATTAATGAAGCCAGTACTAAGTAAAATTTGCAATCCATGTAAGGATTGTTCGTCAGATTCACCATAAATATAAATATTCCGATGGTGCGTTAGAGACGATTGAGCGAGATCTTCCAGCCGACTGAATGGTACAGAAATTGCTCCTTTGATATGCTCTCGATCGAAGGATTTGGGAGCGCGAATATCAACAATCGTTAAGTTTGGTTGATTTGATTCTAGCCGATATTTTAATTCGGTAGCAGTCAATTTAGCCTCAACCATAACTGAGATTGGTAGCTGCTTTGCTAGAGTATTTTGCGACTCCTTGGTACCATTGTGTGAATTTGCCATGTTTGTCGATCGACTTAACTTATATTCTCCATAGCGTCGCATATTTTTTGAAATCTGACTTCTATCAAAAGTTAGATATTTAAAATAATCGCCAACGGTTAAATCGAATGCAGGCTCGATTCTCCACGGGAGAGGCTACTTCGACTCATTTCGGCTCCGCTCAATGCAAGCCGCTCAGTACAAGTACGCCAACGACTATTCATTTTGACAGGCTATTTTTGATTAATAATCTTTCATTAGAGTGACGTAAATCGCCAATTTTTAGCCGAAAATACAGAAGTCAAACATCATCAACACCATCAAGATCGTGAAAACAACTCCCCAAGTTTCCGAATTAACGCCTCCAAATATCACACCTTCCGTAGGTACAACTATCAGTGGCATTTTAGTATTGCTTCCCTTGTCTTTATTTCTACTCGGTCTATTTACAGGTGTAATTAATCCTTAGCTTTAATACGTCACATCCCCGACTTCTTTAAGAAGTCGGGGATGTTGTGCCGCACTAGTTTTTAGTAGTCTACGCTCAGTAATCATTATTATAAAACCGCAGACAAGACATTGCCCCTACCTGGGCAATGTCTTTGTTACAGAGAAAATCACAATTCTGTTGCTGTATCCGGTGCAATTTCAATTCCTAAATTTGGCTCTACCGCAACTGTTTTAAGCAAATCGGCAAAGTCTTTATTTTTTATGCCCATCTGTTCGAGAGCAACTATTAGTTCGTGCTGAAAAGTGTCGATGTCATCATGATAGCCACACTGATGAGCAGCTACTGAAATTCCTTGTTTAGCACTTGCTTGGGCACAATCAATTAGTTCTGTGCCATGTAGAGGAGTTGAGGATGCCATTATATTTTACCTGTGAAAGTGAGCTAGTTTAGTTATCGCGATAGATCGCTACAGGTACGCGCTTATAAGCAGGTGTACCCGATCGCGGTTCAATTTTTGCCTTGAAAATAATATTCACTTCTGGATAGAACATCAACGCCGCACCTTCCCGCACTGCGCCATAGATTGTTTCGACGTTTTCTAGTTTACCTGCATCCCCTTGTACCGTCACCAGATCGTGTGCTGATAGACCGATTTTTTCGGCATCGATCCGATTGACTAAAATACAATTACGATGAGGCATTCCGCGATAATGGTCGCCAACTTTATAGACGACTGTATTGTGTTGAGAATAGCTACGTCCGGTCATGAGGGCGAGTACTAGACTCTTGACGGATCGAGAATCGATCCCAAATTCTTCAGCTTCTGGTAAAGTGAGGTTGGGTAAAGGTGTGGCAAACATATTTGCTTTACCCGATGGTGTTTTAAAATGAGGTTCAGTTACAATCCGTCCCGAAATAGTAAACTCTTCCTTTATCTCATCAATAGTGGCAATTTTTTCATAACCTGGAATAGTGGTCGCGATTAATTGGCGGACATAGTAAGGGTTTTGCAATTTGCGCCATTGAATCGGAGTTTCCCCTAGTAAATTATGTGCAAGCTTAGTAATAAACTCTACTTCGCCAACCAGATCGGCACCATTTAAATGGGTTTCTCCTTCATCATTAAGCCGCACAAAATTATTACCCGATTCTGTCGTAGTTTTATATGGATGCTCGAACCGATTCAACACAGGGATGATAATTGTGTTGGTTTTTGCGAGTCCGTGAAAGTGCCCGATATTTGGTTTGGTGGCTAGATAAATAATCGTATCGATATTACCTAAAGCGCGTTTTGCCTGGGCTGAATTGGGGTTAGCCCCATAGATATTGCCGCCGACACAGAGCAGACTATCTACTTTCCCTGCTTCCGCCGCTTCAATCAGATCGCGGGTGTGATAGCCCTTGGGTAGGGTCAGAGGTCGCCCTAATAGCCGATCTAAAGCTTGTTTAATCTCTGCTTTGAGTTTCACCGTCACACCCATCGAACCAAAGCCTTGGACGTTGGAATGTCCCCGTACTGGCATCACTCCGGCTCCCATTTTGCCAGCATTGCCGCTGACTAATGCGGTGTTGGCGATACTGTAGACGTTATCTACGCCGTTAGTCTGCTGGGTAATTCCCATCGCCCAGC
>NZ_JANOJV010000089.1:0-6749 GCF_031418915.1 Chamaesiphon sp. VAR_48_metabat_135_sub
CCCCTAATTTAATGGCAACCCAAATCACAAATAGCCCAGACAGACAAAAAGCCCTCAATTTAGTCCTCAACCAGATCGAGAAATCTTTTGGGAAAGGGGCGATTATGCGTCTTGGTGATGCTACTCGGATGCGGGTAGAGACCATTTCGAGTGGCGCAATGACGTTGGATATTGCCTTGGGTGGCGGTTTACCCAAAGGTAGAGTCATTGAAATTTATGGCCCAGAAAGTTCGGGTAAAACAACCCTCGCACTCCACGCAATTTCGGAAATCCAGAAAGCGGGCGGAGTAGCCGCCTTTGTTGATGCCGAACACGCGCTAGATCCGACCTATTCTGCGGCTCTAGGTGTAGATATCAATAATCTGCTCGTTTCCCAACCTGACTCTGGCGAAGCTGCCTTAGAAATTGTCGATCAATTAGTCCGTTCGGCTGCTGTTGATATCGTCGTAATTGACTCTGTAGCTGCATTGGTACCGCGCGCCGAAATCGAAGGTGATATGGGAGACTCTCATATGGGTTTACAAGCGCGGTTAATGAGCCAAGCCTTGCGGAAAATTACTGGGAGTATTTCCAAATCTGGTTGTACGGTAATTTTTATCAACCAACTGCGTCAAAAAATCGGTGTGACTTATGGTAGCCCCGAAACCACTACTGGTGGTACCGCACTCAAATTTTATGCATCGGTACGATTGGATATTCGCCGGATTCAAACCCTCAAACGCGCGAATGAGGGCGAATATGGTAATCGGGTGAAAGTCAAAGTTGCTAAAAATAAAGTCGCCCCACCGTTCCGCATTGCGGAGTTCGATATTATCTTTGGGAAAGGTATTTCAACGGTTGGTTGTTTGGTAGATCTCGCCGAAGAAACTGGGATTATCACTCGTCGTGGTGCTTGGTACAGCTATGAAGGCGATAATCTCGCTCAAGGGCGCGATAATACTGTCAAGTATATGGAAGACAATAAGGAATTTGTCGCAAAAGTCCAACAGCAGGTATTAGACAAGCTAAATACTGGTGTACCAGTATCTGCGAATACGCTCAAACAAGCGGAGGAAGAAGACGATGATGATGATGACACTGATGCTCCCGAATAAGCTCGTGTAGCTGTCAAAATTAGGGGTAGGGGTAATCCATAAATTACCCCTACCCCTAATTTTTCTGTTTGATTTTAGGCGATCAAATTCTGTTGTAGAGCAAAAATTGCAGCTTGAGTTCGATCGCGGACATTTAACTTTTTTAAAATAGCATGAACGTGAACCCTCACTGTGCCAGCGGTAATAAATAGCATCTGGGCAATCTGTTGATTGGTTCGACCTTGAGCAATTAAGGTCAACACCTCCAATTCACGCTTAGTTAACTGCAATTCATCCACTACAGATGACAATTGCTCGACTTGGTTGATTGCAGCATAGATCTGATAGCTGGCATTAGGGTCCCACCAGGTGGCACCTGTCGAGATCGATCGAATTGCCAATACCAATTTTTCGGCATCAATTCCCTTTTGACAGTAGCCCTTTGCTCCTGCTTCAATTAGTGTCAGCACTAGATTTTTTTCTGGATGAGAAGTTAAAATTAGGACTGGTAAATTGGGATAAAATTGCTGAAATTGACGACAAGTTTCAATTCCATCCCATCCAGGTAAAACTAGGTCTAGGATAACAATATCAAAAGCTTGTTGTCTGGCTAAATCGAATCCAGTTTCGCCATCTGCAGCTTCTACAACTAGTTCGACACTAGACTCTTGCTGAAGACAGGTCAGCAGCCCCAACCGAAATAGTTCATCATCTTCAACCAGTAATATCTTCAATAAATTCGACATTTTTTGAATTTTTGATAGGCAAGCTAAAACAAAACTTAGCACCTTGGGGGAATACAGATTTTGCGCAGATTCCCCCCCATGTGCTTCAACTATTTGACGCGATAAATGTAGTCCTAATCTAGATCCTTTCTATTGATTCTGAGCCTGATAAAATCTGTCGAATATGAATGGTAAATCGGCTAAAGCTATTCCCAAGCATCGATCTAAGATTCCCACGACATACTGACGATCTCGACCATCAATTGTGACATCGATCTGTCCACCATGAGGTGAATGATAAATAGCATTACTCAGTAAGTTACTAAATACTCTACTTAATTGCAATCGATCGCCAGTCAATTCAGCTTGTCGATCTGTTGGCTCATCACACTTTAAATTGAACGTAATCTGACGTTCTAATCCTAAAATTGCCACAGCATCGATCGCTTCTGTCGCGATCGATCGTAACTCGAGCGGTTCATGAAATATAAAATCAAATAAGGTCAGAAATACACAGATTCTTGTCAGTATTAATGTGGTAGCTATGTTCTTTAGTGTTGACACACCATTTTTAGTCAACCGACCAGCAGTTCGCAAGATCGGAATCACATATAAATGTCCTAATACATATTCAAGCGGAGCCGTCAATTCTGCTAGAAAAATTAGAACATAGCAGATCCCGATTGACGATTTAGTATATATAAAAGGGGTTGCCATATTAATACACCATTAAATACTTGATCTGGCAATAAAATAGCAATCAATCTTATAGACAATTGATATATATTAGCTTAAATAAGTTCAATCTAAATCTAACAGCACTTCCGGCTGTCGTGAGGTACATTTTTTATTCTTAACCTACTCACTGACTAACTTTCAGAGATTAGACTGTAACTCATTGTTGGAAGTGCTGTATTGTCTAGCGTTGTAAAGTCGATCGGATGTTTATTTAACTCATCAACGTAACTCAGATAGAGTAATAATACCAGATAAACAATCGATATAGATAGAGTAGTATAACTTCGATCTAAACACTATTCTATACCTTGTCAGCATCGATTCGATCGTCATAGCATCTATGAATATTACTCTCTCGTGGCATCAGTGTGTGCCCGATCTTTTGCTCTATATGGCAAATATTCTTAATACGATTCTCAATGCCAGAGAACTTTCAATTTTTGCTACCTCCCTAAAAGTTACCAGTCTAGATAAAATTTTAGATGATAGTTGTGACTTTACAATATTTGCACCTAATAATCTGGCATTTTCGCAGCTATCTAGAGTGAATTTAAACTTCCTAACGCAGGATATATCACTGCTAACGACAGTATTGAGTCTTCATATCATACCTGGAAAGCTTGGATATAAAGATCTATTAAAAAAGTGCGAACTAGGGCAACAAATAATTTCGATCGTATCAATAGATGGTTCGACGATCGATATTGATTTGAGTGATGGAATCAAAATTGGTAAATCAACAGTTTTATCAACAGATGCTTCTGCTAAAAATGGTATTGTTTATGCGATCGATCGAGTGATTACACCAGCATCATAAAATTAATTAGTTCGATCGAGAAACATCCACATTAGGCTATTTCAGTACATTATTGACCTAGACTCCCGTGCTTATTGCCAGTTCTTTTACTAAAATATAAGGCTGGATAATCATTGCTTGAAATTTCTGGTGAGGATTAGCATTCCAGCGGTTTAAAATTTCTGGAGATGGTTTGACGAGCAGTTGTTCGCTAATCCAATGTTGGACTGACTGAGTGTTATCGCTAGAGATAGCGACACCAACATCCAAAAGATCGAGTTCGGGCACGACAATAATTACCGCATCTTTTTGGATGTGTGGTTTCAACCATTCTAATTCAGCTTCGTCAATCAGTGCGCTCAGTTGCTCCCGCAGATTTTCTGTCATTATTTCGACCGATAGATGATATTTGTGTGGTTAATTTTACCATTAATCTGAGACTGAATTATCGACCTAAATCGTGCAACTCGTTGATTTTAGTTGTACATAAATCGGTGACTCGATCGAGTTCCGATCTTTTTGTCGAAGTTGGTGGCAAAATTAATTCACCAATTCGCACTGTCACCGGAGTAGCTTGGGGGTATTTTTTACCTTTTTGCTCGATCAGATGAGTTCCCCACAAACAGACAGGTAGTAAGGGTACTTGCGCCTTCGCCGCAATCAACGCCGCACCTGGTTGGGGATTTACTACTTTTCCGTCGGGTGTGCGTGTACCAGATAGAAAAATCCCCGCCCCCCAACCCTGTTCGAGGTAAGCTAATGCTGTGCGGATCGTCGTTCGATCGACCGCACCCCGTTTGACGGGATAAGCACCATATAATTTAATGGCATTTTTCAATACTGGCACTTCAAACAGTTCTTCTTTTGCCATGTATGATACTGGACGCAGCACTGCAGCCGACAACAAGGGCGGATCGAAGTTACTACCATGATTGCTCACCACCACGAATCCACCAGATTTGGGGATATGTTCTGTACCTTCTACTTTGCCGTTGAGATACCAGTAGAAGAAGGGATTGATTAATGACTGTTTAAAGGCGTGGTAGAAAACAAGATTGATAAATGGTTCGCGAGATCTGGACATGGAATTTAGTTGAAAGTTGAAAGTTGCGGCTCGCGCTCCTCGGGTTTCCCGTAAGCGTAGCGTCTCCGCAGGAGAGGGTTTCCCGAGACAAGACAGAAAGTTGAAATCGGGAATACCATTATACTTTGCACGGTCGCAAGATGTGAGACTAAGAACGCTTAGAAATTGAACTTTTCAGAATTACGCTACATCCCCGACTGTCTTGTCTCACCTTTTTTGACAACTGGGCGGGAGACCCGTCCAGTGGGGAATCCGTCTTTAAGGTGAGCCGCTGTCTTGTCTTGACGCGCATCTTTTTAAGACAAGCGCGCCGCGCAGAGCAACAGTAAAAGTCGGCGTTGCTGAATTAAGGTATGAAAACGTAGGTAGGGGCAATTCATGAATTGCCCCTACCTACGTTTTTGGAGATCTAAACGGTCGATTATCCTACTTGCATTCAGCAACGCCAAAAAGTCCACTCAAGTGAATTGACTCACAAAACAAAAACTTTCGATCGAGGTTCATCCAATTTAACTGCACTTTGCACGAGTACGGTGTCCCAATGAGCGTCTATGCCCATTGCTACTACTCTTGGTTGTGGTTTGATTTGAACGCTCCAGGATAGTGAGAATGTAATGGCGATCGCCAAAATAATTTTTTCAAGCATACTCACTTACCCTCCTCGGTCTACATATTGACTACTTACCTTAGTTGTCTGCTTATAACCCAATTATGACATGAAGAATAGATCTAACTGTAACCTCGGTCACTAAAATATAAGTTTCCCAGCATTTCTACACAAAATTAGTTCTAATTCTTAATCAAAATTTGCTGACGCAGTTTTCGGTATTGCAACTGTAGGGCATCTGCGGGTACATACAGTTCGGCATTAAGATCGGTGGGGATGAGCTGTGGGCGTTGGGATTCGACAATTGGTTTGTCTTGCTCGAAAATTTTAATCGTGCGGTTGTAAGTATCTCGATCTGCCCATTTACCTGTAAAAAAGTTGCGAAAATTCATCCATTTACTCACTGTGGTGTGGAGATCGATGGGCACATGAGCAGTCCAAATTGTTAATTGTCCAAATGGCAGATAAATGTCGAGAAATGATAAGTTGGGGAGGAAAAACCCCATGCGTGTTTTCACTAGTTCGCGTTTGTCTTTTACCAAGAACTTCCATAAACCTTTGGGTGGTGTCGCAGCTATCCGCACTATCGCACTAGCACCTCCAGCATAATTCTCAACTACTAAATCTTCAAATCCTGGCAGATTAGGATCGCCAAACGCTCTCGCATGTACGAAAGGTGCGTGGGCAAAATCTAAGATATTTTCGAGTACGCGCTCGTAATTAGCATTGCAATGAAACTTCCCTTGAATCGCCCTAAAACCGTTAGATTCAACCTGAGGGAAGTTGGGGATAGATGGTAGTTCGCATGGCTCTCCATCGCCCAGGAATAGCCAAATCCAACCATATTTCTCCCGTACTGGGTAAGTGGTTATTTTGGCTTGTTTGGGAATGGTGGCTGTAGGTGACTGTGAGGGAATTTTGACACAAGTACCGTCGGGTTGATATTCCCAACCATGATACGGGCAGATAATACAGTTTTTAGCCACGTAACCCTGAGCCAGTGCCGCACCGCGATGAACGCAAGCATTATTCATCGCTTGAATTTGACCATCTGTAGTGCGATACAATACCAGCTCTCGATTGAGAATTTTCAGCAATTTAGGGTTGGTAGCGATCTCGTTACTAAATTCGACGGCATACCACAAGTTTTTGAACATCTTAATCGAAATAGTGGATCGTCGATAGTGGATAGTGGATAGTAGATGGGAGTCATCACAATTTTTGCCTCACCCCTCTCTCTGATTTTAGGATGGCTATAGATGCAAGTGACGACAACTAAAAAATTACCAATCGGACAACCGGCGATCGTCAGGATCTTCCATTGGGTTAATATTATTAGTCTATTTGGAATGGTCGCTAGTGGTTTACAAATTTATAATGCAAATCCCGTATTTGGCGGACGAGATGGACTACATATACCCTGGCTAATTACACTCGGTGGCTGGTTAGCTGGGGGACGTAATTGGCATTTTGCTTTGATGTGGGTTTATGCTTTAAATCTACTAGGTTATGGCATATATATCTTTTGGACGCGACGATGGCGCGATCGATTTGTGAGATCTCAGGATGTCAAAGCTTTACAAGCTAGCACCAATCCCAAACGACGATCGTATGCTTGGCATCGGATTGTTTACACCAGTATTATTCCAATTTTACTACTAGCGATCGTCAGTGGTTTATCGATGTATCAACCAGTTCAATTTTATTGGCTGGCTAATTTATTTGG